>DATAIA010000540.1:0-3425 GCA_036262895.1 Xanthobacteraceae bacterium | reverse complement strand
CAAGAAACCCAGTCGAGCAAATATGCCCAACGACAATTGTGAGAACGAGTGTAAGCCTTCGGTGACCGAGCCGAATCTTTTCCAGGCCATTCTGCACGGCACGTCAGAACGATGCCAAAAGATCGGGTCCAAAATGTCCCGCCTGCCGGCGCGCCATGACGCGCAGGATAATGAAAAGGCCGAAATACATAAGGCTGCCGCGCACGACAATTTCTGCGACGATGACGATCAAGGGGACAAAAATCAAATTCCAGTCAATAGCAATATCCATTTCGCTTCCCTCTTAGCGCTCTCATTCAGATGCCTTAAACGGTCGAGAAAGACCGCGCCCCTCCGAGATCCGTCCGCGAGCGTCGGCAGCGTTTCTTGGGTCAGGAAAGTGCGGGGCCGCGCTCTAGGCTGATGTTAGCATCTCAAGATGGCGGCGGTCTTTGATCGGCTCTGCGGCCACCAATCAAACAGGAACCGGACTGCTTCGGCGGAGTTGCCGGTTGCGCCCGCCGCGCTGGGGATCATTATGTCGGACGAAACCATCACGACAACGGGCATTGCCGCTCACGGTGCATCCCGGCTTCCATCTGTCGAGGTAGATAGCTTTAATATCGAGATGAAGGACGAGGAGGGCTTTCTTGGAGACCGCGCGAGCAAAGGCGCGTTTCGCGAGCTTCTGGAAAAATGGCGCAAACCGCTGCGCAAGACAGGCGAGGATCCGTTCGGAAAGGAGCCCTCCGAAAACATCAGCAAGAAGGTGCTTGACGCCATCCATGTTGGCGATGACGCGGAAGCCGCGGCGGTCGTACACAGCGCGATTGAGGAGTTCGCCCAAGAACTTGCTTATGTAGCTCGCCGCTTTCTGAAAACCAAGGCCTGGGATAAGACCGAACGCATCGCGGTCGGCGGGGGCTTCCGTGCCAGCCGTCTCGGCGAGCTGGCCATTGCCCGCACCGAGATCATCCTGAAGGCGGAAAATTTCAAGATCGAGATGAACCCCATTCATAACCATCCGGACGATGCGGGGCTTATTGGCGCTTTGCACCTTGCCCCTTCGTGGATATTCGAAGGGCACGACACCATTCTCGCAGTCGATATCGGTGGCACCAATATACGCTGCGGCGTTGTCGAGACGCGCCGTAAGAAATCTGAGGCTCTCGCAAAGGCTTGCGTTTGGAAGTCAGAGCTGTGGCGGCACGCGGATGACGAGCCGAGCCGGGAAGGAGCCGTAAAGCGGCTTGTAAAGATGCTGAAGGATCTGATCGGGAAGGCCGACAAGGAGGGATTCAAGCTCGCGCCTTTTATCGGCATCGCGTGCCCGGGCGTGATCAACAGCGACGGATCGATTGAGAAGGGGGCGCAGAACCTGCCGGGTAATTGGGAAAGCAGTAAATTCAACCTGCCGGCAAGTCTTGTCGAGGCGATCCCGCAGATCGGTGACCATGACACGGCGATCGTGATGCATAATGACGGCGCCGTTCAGGGGCTTTCTGAAATCCCCTTCATGCAGGACGTGAAGCGCTGGGGTGTCCTGACCATCGGCACCGGACTTGGCAACGCGCGTTTCACGAATCGGAACGGCAAAGCCGAAAAATAAGCATTTAATACAATCGCTTTGATCAGTTCGAAACGTAATTTCGCCGGTGGCGCTTGCGAGGTCTTCACGAGAACGGCTTGGCGAACCTTGGCAAATTCTGTACAGCTCCATCAGGCAATAGCCGCATAGCTGGCGCGCGCACCTGTTCCGCAGTGTTCGCTTCGCTGAAGCCCGCAAGCGACACGTAAAGCTCGACCGCGGTACCGTCGCCGAGCTTGCTTTTAAGAATCAGCTTAACGTCCGACTGCTCCGGCGCGCCGATCGATTCCAGCTGCTGACGATTCGGTTTGAATCCAGCATATAGATTGCACAGTCGGTCACTGCCTTGACCAGCGTGCGGTAAACGGCCTTCCGCCGGCTCAGCGGCTGCAAATCGGTCCGGTCGCTCAAAGTACCCCGACCCTTAACGAGAACATAGGCGAAGGTTCCGAAGTTGTGTCCATCGCAAAGGCGGCCCGTCGGGCCGCCTTGATTAGCGACGTGGCAGGCTCAGCAGTCGTTGCTGCCGGCCTTCGGCTTTGCGCCCTGTGCTTCCTGCGTGGCGGTCGGCTGGCCCTGGATCTGCCTCTGCGCGTCCTCTGAAGAAGCCGCCGTATCGCCCGCCGCCTTGCTCATCGCAGCAGTTGGCGGGTGCAGTTCTCCGCGTGTGGCTGTCCCTGTCGTGGTCGCCTGCGCGCTTGCGCCGGGAGTTGGGCCCGAACCCGCGTCTTTATCAGCGGTATTGCACGGACCTGCCTGCGCGCCGGTGGTCAGTAGAATTGCCGCACAGCCGGTAAGCAAAAAATATCTTGTCTTCATGGCCGGAGCTCCTGAATGAGGGTTTGGGACAACAGCGTCCGGGACGCTCCGGTTCCTGGCTTCCTCGAATTCACTTCGGCGGCTGCGGGCCCGGTGAGGTGAGAACTGTTGATACGGGCCGCAGTGTCCGCCTGCTGTGCTTGCTTCAGAAGCCTTTCGTGCTCGCTGCCGGAGGCTGGGCCGCAAGCCTCTCGTTTCGTTTTCAGGCTTGCTGGAGGAGGAGGCGCCGTTGTTCCGGATACAGAACGGCTCTTAACTGATCAAATAAGCAGCACATGCGCAGGAACGTGCAGGCTTTTATAGGCTTGCCGCATTTTGCACTGCCAACGGATCAAGGCGACATCATGGTTCAGCCCGAAACACGCGCGGAAAAAATCAGTCACCGGGGTCATGGAGGACGAGTCGCACATTCTTCCGATGGGAGGAATGGTCGATCGCTCTTCAGTCTCCAGAGCGGCGAAGCTGTGCGAAGGGCCAGGCCACCCATGGGGCGCCTCCTGAACTTCCCGTCGAAGCGGATGGCCGGCTAGAGAACAGCTTCGACGAGGCCGAGCTTCTTTGCTTCCTGTGCTTCGAGATACCAGTTGGCCGGCGCTTTTTCCTGAACCTCCTCCAGCGTGACACTCGAACCCAGCACGAGATTGGCGAACCCCTCGTTCTGGATGGCAATTGAGCAGTTGATTTCATTCAGGGTAGCTTTCACGACCGCAATGCAGGTCGTCAGTGGGCCGTCGATAACAAGGCTCTTCGACAGCTTGCGCTCGTGGATCATGAGCCGCGTGCCTCTTGCGAGGTAGCGGTTCTGGCGCACGAAGAAGCTCATGAAAGTTGTGCCGGCCGAGTAGATCGCCGCCTTGCCGAGAAACACGAAGCGCCGCTGCGGCTCCACTTCACTGGCGAAACGGACATCCTCTCCCATCATCCTTGCGACCTCGGGGTCGCCGCCCAGCGTGGACATCTCAATCACTACGAGTTCCTGGTCCGAGGCATTGTCGAACTGCGTCCTAAACCTCGTGTACATGTCCTGATCGACCACCCC
>DATAIA010000539.1:0-2026 GCA_036262895.1 Xanthobacteraceae bacterium | reverse complement strand
CAGCCGGAGCTACAGCGGAAAACAAAGTACCGGCCGAAAGGGCGGCTGCTAGGAGAAGACTGGAGATCCTCATGGCTCACTTCCTCGTTTCTGATGAAGCGAGAATGGCCTGATGTCCCTGAATTGCTGCTGAAGCGAGCCTTCAGTCTCCGTTCATGTAGTGGAATGGCCTTTTAAAGCTGGTGCCCCCGCGCTTGTTTGTTGATAGGCCGCCGTTAGAAGCTGTTGAAGCGAAATGGAGCGGTCAATTGTGCGCCACGCCCCTTGCCTATGTCCGGTATAGCGACATTTTCCATTCCGGTGCGTTGTCAGGGAAGGTGATCATGAAGAGTAGATTCCGGACACTCATAGTTAGCGCCGCACTGATCGGCGTGAGCATGCTCGCTTCGTCCTGCACGACACACCCGGCTACAAATCGCCCCGATTTCCAATATCAGCCCAGGACTTCCGTCAATCCCGCCTGCGCCCACGGGTTCAGGCCCACCAACGCGCTGTCTTGCAGCTACTGAAGTGTTCCAGTCGCATCGCGAAACTTGACGCCAGTACCGTTTCCGTTCGAATCGATAAAGCAGGACCACCTGCGACGACATCCCTCGTTCCTGAGGAATCACAGCTGCATCGGCAAAAGCCCGGAAAACACGGTAGTTCTCGAAATAATTTGCGCACAAAAAAACCGCCTCAGACGGGCGGGATTCTGATTAAGCGCTTGATATCGCTTGCGATTGTATGGTGCCCCCGGCAGGGTTCGAACCCGCGACCCCCTGATTACAAATCAGGTGCTCTACCAACTGAGCTACAAGGGCAATGCGTGCGAAGTAGCAGATTCTGATCTTTTGTAAAGAAAATTTGCCCTTTCCGGCTGTCCTTTGACGCTATCCACAGCGGCTGCCGATCAATGCACTGGTTGGGAAAAGCCTGCGAGGCTTGGATATGGACCTGTTGGTCCTTCGAATCGTCCGGCGATTTACGGGAGCCCAAGATCATCCGAACTTCGCCCGCAACGCAAAACGTCTTGTCGTACAAGCCCTTTATCCTTTAGCTAGAGCAGCATAACAAAGGGCATTGCATGGGCCGTTCATTTCAGACGCTTTCTTTTATCGCCTCGCCGACCACGGAAGCACTCGCCGCGCGAGACGAATTGATTCGCCTTTATGGCGACGTGCCTGCGAACGAGGCCGATGTCATCGTTGCGCTCGGCGGCGACGGCTTCATGCTTCAGACGCTGCACAGCACGATGAACAGCGGCAAACTCGTCTACGGCATGAATTGCGGCTCGGTCGGCTTTCTTATGAACGACTACAAGACTTCCGACCTGCATGACCGCATCTGTGCCGCTGTCGAGAATGCCTTTCATCCGCTGAAGATGACGACATCCAATGCCGACGGCAGCAAGTCCTCGGCGCTTGCAATCAACGAGGTCTATCTTTTCCGGCAATCCTATCAGGCAGCGAAGCTCAGGGTGGAAATAGACGGACACGTGCGATTGGAGGAATTGATCTGCGATGGGTTGATGGTGGCAACGCCCGCGGGCTCGACGGCCTACAATCTTTCGGCCCACGGCCCGATCCTGCCGCTTGACGCGCCTCTTCTCGCCATGACGCCTGTGAGCGCCTTCCGGCCGCGGCGCTGGCGCGGAGCGCTGCTTCCCAACCGGGTGACCGTCGACATCCATATTTTGGAAGCCGAGAAGCGGCCGGTGAACGCGGTCGCCGACAATACGGAGATCAAATCCATACTCCAGGTGCGCATCGCCCAATCCGAAGATATGACGGCACGCATCCTTTCCGATCCTGACCGCTCTTGGTCCGACCGGATTCTGGCAGAACAGTTCGAGGATTGAAATGATGGCGATGCGGCAAGCAGTGATAATGGCGCTCCTCGTTTCGGGATGGTCGGTCGCCGCCGAGGCGCAGACCGTTCATGACGACATTCTCCCGGCCTCGATCATCTTCGCGACCAGTACCGGCTATTGGGAAGATGACGGCAATTCGCTGCCGGTGGAACGTGCTCCGACAACCACGCAAAG
>DATAIA010000538.1:0-7117 GCA_036262895.1 Xanthobacteraceae bacterium | reverse complement strand
CGTATGTGCTCTCATTTAGCGAAGCCTTGCATGCGGAGCTTGCACCGAGAGGCATTCGCGTCACCGCGCTTTGTCCAGGTCCGGTCGCAACCGAGTTTCAGGCGCGCGCCGGTGTCTCTCTTGCGGCGTTCCCAAAGATTTTGGTTAGGGGAGCGGACCGTGTCGCTCGCGAGGGTTATGAAGGTTTCATGCAGGGCCGACCGCTTATTGTGCCCGGCGGCGCCAACAAGATTGCGACCTGGTTGCCCCGCCTGCTGCCACGAAAGCTGGTACTTGCAATCGTTAGAATCGGAAATAATGGACGTTCCGCATCCCCGCCGGTGCGTTGGCAACGCCGCCGCTCCGATCCGTCCTGAAAGAGCTTGTTAACGCGGCAAGAATGTAATTCATTCGGTATTCTCTGCCGCCAATCATCATCCATGGACCATGCCTGATCCGGTTTTGATTGTTCTTCATCAGGAGCACTCGACGCCCGGCCGTATCGGTCATGCGTTGAAAAGCAGAGGCTATCCGCTCGATATCCGTCGGCCACGTTTCGGCGATCCGCTACCCGAAACCCTTGCCGGGCATACCGGAGCAATGGTTTTCGGCGGTCCGATGAGCGCCAATGATAAAGACGATTTCATCTCCCGTGAAATCGATTGGCTTACAGTGCCGTTGGCTGAGAGCAAACCGTATTTAGGAATTTGCCTCGGCGCACAGATGCTGGTGCGCCAGCTCGGCGGCAAGGTCGGCCCGCATCCCCAGGGCATGGCCGAAATCGGCTATTACCCCATTCGTCCCACCGCCGCGGGACAGGAATTCTGCGATACTTGGCCCAGTCACGTCTATCAGTGGCACCGGGAAGGCGTTGTTTTGCCCGCCGGGACGGAATTGCTGGCGGAAGGCGATGTCTTTGCTGCCCAGGCATTTCGTCACGGTGCATGCGCGTTCGGCATTCAGTTCCATCCGGAAGTCACCCACGCAATGATGTGCCGTTGGACTACCCGCGGTCACGATCGGATGTCACTGCCGGGCGCCAAGGAGCGTGCGGCTCATTTCGCCGATCGCGCGGTTTACGATTTTGCGATACGGGCCTGGCTCACGGATTTTCTCGATCGCTGGCTTGCATTTTCCGCTCCCGTCCCAAGGGGTGGATCGGGATCCGACAAGCATCAGCGTAACCGGGAATCTGTTCTTGTCTCGGATGAATAACCGTTTTTCCAAGGCCGCTTGACTCCCTCAAACCCCGGCCCTAAATGGCCCGGTCTGCGGGTCGCCTTGAATCCCGATACTGGCTCGACCCTGTAGGCTTGAACCGCGAAAATCGATCGGAAGGCTTTCTATCGCCTTCGGGAAGTCGCAGGGGCAAACGAAACGCGTTTTTCGCTGGAATGGGGCCGTAGCTCAGTTGGGAGAGCGCCGCAATCGCACTGCGGAGGTCAGGGGTTCAAATCCCCTCGGCTCCACCATCCCCATCATAAGTTAGTCTCAGATTTAGTCTAAATCCTGATTCATGGGCGGGCCGCTTGTTCGCGGCAATCGGGACCGCTACACCTTGGAACGTTGTCCTCATACATCGGCTGATTCCTATGCGCGCTATTCTGGACGTTGTTCTGATCGTTCTTGATATGTACATTTTTATCATCATCGCATCGGCGGTGATGTCCTGGCTCGTCGCTTTCAATGTCGTCAACACGCGCAATCAAGTGGTGGCGATGATCTGGGACATGCTGTACCGGCTCACCGAACCGGCGTTGAGGCCAATCCGCAACATTTTGCCTAATCTCGGTGGCATCGATGTTTCTCCCATCGTGCTGTGGCTGATTATTATCCTGATCCAAAGAGTCATCGCCTACTACATCTATCCGAATGTCATTTAGGCGTGATTGCCGGCGACATGCCTGGAGCGGCCGCCGCTTGGACCATTACTGCTGACGGCCTACTTGTTCATGTGCGCGCGACACCCAAAGCAGGACGCAACAGCATCGATGGAATCGAAACCCGATCCGATGGGCAAGTCGTCCTCAAGGTGCGCGTTCGCGCAGCACCCAGCGACGGCGAAGCAAATGCTGCAATTATCGGGTGCCTGGCAAAGTTGCTTGATCTGGCGCCCTCCCGTATTCGCTTGGTTGGTGGAGCAACGTCCCGGCAGAAACGCCTGAAAGTCGAGGGCGACGGACTGATGCTTGCCGCAAAATTCGATCAGCTCATTACGAAAACAGGACATTCATGAGCGCGCAGATTATTGATGGAAAAGGCTTCGCAGCGCGCTTGCGCAACAATATCGCCGGGCAAGTTCAACGGTTGACGGCCGAACAGGATGTTGTCCCGGGACTTGCAGTGATCCTGGTCGGAGAAGATCCCGCAAGCACGGTTTACGTCCGCAATAAAGCAAATGCCGCGACTGCCGCCGGCATCCGTTCGCTCGAACGACGCTTACCGGTCGACACTTCGCAGCAGGACGTTCTTGCATTGATTGACAAGCTTAACGGCGATCCGACGGTTCACGGCATTCTCGTGCAGATGCCGTTGCCGGCGCAGATTGACTCCGCTGCCGTGATTGCAGCGATCGATCCGGCAAAGGATGTTGACGGGTTTCATCCGCTCAATGTGGGGCAGCTCGCGACGGGGTTGCCTGCGCCCCTGGTTCCGTGCACTCCGCAGGGCTGCATCCTATTGGCAAAATCGATCGCAAAATCGCTTGCGGGCCAAGACGCGGTTGTGATCGGCCGGTCCAACATCGTGGGAAAACCTTTAGCGCAACTTCTCATCAACGAGAGTGCGACGGTCACGGTGGCCCATTCCAAAACGCGTGATCTTCCCGAGATTTGCCGGCGCGCGGATCTGCTTTGTGTCGCGGCGGGACGGCCAGGAATGGTGCGTGGATCCTGGATCAAGCCGGGCGCAACCGTGCTTGATATTGGCATCAATCGAATCGTTGGCGCCGACGGCAAAGCGCACTTGGTCGGCGATGTGGCTTTTGCAGAAGCTCTTCAAGTTGCAGGAGCTGTTACCCCGGTTCCCGGAGGAATCGGTCCCATGACTGTGGCTTGTCTTCTGCTCAATACGATCCGCGCGGCGTGCGCAATCCATCGTTTACCGGAGCCAATGATTGCACCGGCTATGCTTGGGTGATGGATCTGTGGAGGACGGTCAGGCAGATTGCCTGACGAATCCGACTTAAAGGCCTGTCGGTCCTGTCGACCAGCCGAATGCGACCTTATCGAGATTGCGGGTTCCGAACCGTTCCGATGAACGCGCTACGGCGCGACCACCAAGCGTGCGATAAAACTCGACCGCCGGTTCATTGTCGGAAAGAGCCCATACGACCAAGCTCTTCAACCCGCTTTGAGCAAGATCGCGACGTGCTGACGTAAAAAGACGCCGACCGAAGCCAAGGCCTTGGAATTCGGGGCGCAGATAAAGTTCATAGATCTCACCATCGTAGGTGAGGCTGCGCGCGCGATTGCGGCCGTAGTTCGCGTAACCGGCAACTTGATCGTTGTAGATGAGCAGCGCGACGCGACTGCCTTTGCGGATTGCGCATTCCCACCAGACCGGACCGCGACGGCTGATCAATTTCTCGAGTTCCTGTCCCGGAATGATACCCCGGTACGTGTTGCGCCAAGCTTCGTCATGCGTTGATGCGACCGCTTCTGCATCAGCGGGCTTGGCGCGGCGGATCTCGATAAGGATCGTGCTCATGGATTGAATTGAAGCAAAGCAAACGCGCGCTCTCAAGCGTTCTGTTAATGGATAGGTAACGATATTGGGAAAGCGTTGCATAGATGCATCACTTGACGCGAACCGATTTTCGCGCCTCGCGTCCAATATGTTTTCCGTTTGCGACGACCGCTACGGTTGGTGGGTGGGCGATGATTGCATCGTCATTCGATAGGCGCGTATTCGCACATGCAAAACGAAAACGCGCGCCACATTTCCACAAGTGGCGCGCGAGAATTCGAGTAAGCAGTGCGCAGACAGCGCAGGTTCGTGCCGTACGGCGTTAAACTTCCGCAGCGGCTTCCTTACGGCGTTCCTCGCGCTTGCGATCGTTGGGATCGAGCAGCATCTTGCGCAAGCGAATTGATTTCGGTGTGACCTCGACGAGTTCATCGTCCTGGATATAGGCCAATGCCTTTTCCAGCGTCATCCGGATCGGAGGTGTCAGCCTAACCGCTTCGTCCTTGCTGGTCGTGCGGATGTTGGTGAGCTTCTTCCCTTTGAGAACGTTGACTTCGAGATCGTTGTCGCGCGTATGCTCGCCGACAATCATGCCACGGTACACTTTGACACCCGGATCGATCATCATCGGACCGCGATCTTCCAGGTTCCACAGCGCGTAAGCGACCGCTTCGCCGACATCGGTCGAAATCAGCACGCCGTTCCGTCGACCCTGAATTGCTCCTTTATATGGGGCATAGGAGTGAAACAGGCGGTTCATCACCGCAGTCCCCTTTGTATCGGTTAGCAATTCGCCTTGATAACCGATCAATCCGCGGGTCGGGGCGTGGAAAACAAGCCGCAACCGGCCTCCGCCGGATGGGCGCATCTCGATCATTTCGGCTTTGCGTTCCGACATTTTTTGTACGACGACGCCGGAATGTTCCTCGTCAAGGTCGATGACGACTTCCTCGATCGGCTCCGACAGGCTGTCGTTCTCGTCGCGTTGCAGCAAAACCTTAGGACGCGATACGCTTAATTCGAAGCCCTCGCGGCGCATCGTTTCAATCAAGATGCCAAGCTGCAATTCGCCGCGTCCGGCAACTTCCATTGAATCCTTGTCGGCGGCCTCGGTGACTTTCAAGGCGACATTGCCTTCCGCTTCCTGCAGCAGACGATCGCGGATCATGCGGCTTGTCACCTTGTCGCCTTCGGTGCCGGCAAGCGGTGAATCATTGACGCGGAATGTCATGCAAAGTGTTGGCGGATCAATCGGCTGGGCGGCCAGGGGTGTGGTCACATCCGGTGCGCAGATCGTGTGCGCAACGGTTGCTTCCGGCAATCCGGCAATGGCCACGATATCGCCCGCGGATGCTTCCTCAATCGGGGTGCGCTCAAGTCCACGAAACCCAAGAACCTTTGAAACGCGGCCGCTTTCGATCAGGTTGCCGTTGTAATCGAGCACCTTCACCGTCTGGTTCGGTCGCACCGAGCCTGATGTGATGCGGCCGGTGATGATGCGTCCCAAATAGGGATTCGATTCCATAATCGTACCGAGCATCCGAAATGCGCCCTGTTCGATCTTCGGCTCTGCGACATGGCGTAGCACCAGGTCAAACAAGGGTTTCATCGAATCGGTTGGCCCCTCCGGGGTCTCGGCCATCCAGCCTTGCTTTGCCGATCCATAGAGAATGGGAAAATCAAGCTGCTCGTCGCTTGCATCAAGGGCAGCGAACAAGTCGAAGACTTCATTGATGACTTCGCTCGACCGCGCGTCGGGTCGATCCACTTTGTTAATCGCGACGATCGGCTTGAGGCCAACCTTGAGCGCCTTGGACACCACGAATTTGGTTTGCGGCATCGGGCCTTCGGCGGCATCGACCAACACGATCACGCCGTCGACCATATTGAGAATACGCTCTACTTCTCCGCCGAAATCGGCGTGGCCTGGCGTATCGACGATATTAATGCGCGTATCCTGCCACACGATCGAGGTAACTTTGGCGAGAATGGTAATACCGCGCTCGCGTTCGAGATCGTTGGAGTCCATGGCGCGTTCGGCGACGCGTTGATTTTCCCGAACCGCGCCGGACTGCTGGAGCAATCGATCGACCAATGTGGTTTTGCCGTGGTCGACGTGGGCAATGATGGCGATATTTCGCAACGACATGTAGAATCCTAACGCCGCACGGACGTGGATTTTTCAATCCTCGTCTCGCCGGCCTGAACTGGTTGGCGTGAGACCGGGTGCCCTGTAATGGCCTGCCAGGGCTTTCTCCGGAACGTCATGGATTCGGCCGCTTCCCGGATCCATGATCTTGTAGCGGCGCAATATAGTCAGGATCGAACCGCTGGCAATGGCAACAAGGTAAATCCCGCGCCCATTCTTAAGAGGCTCACCCTAACTTGCTTAACCAATTCGGCGTACGGGAAGGATGATTATTGCGCGCTTAAACGATGCCCTCATTAATAGAAATGGCCGGATTGCACTGAGTGCAGAAAGATCGTTAAGCCACATAAGGGAATTGTGCTTTCATTGGTTTACGACTTGTTTCGCTTTTCTTCCTAGTTGGAGAGATCCCGTCCAGTGTGAACTGCAAGCATGATCAAAATTTCTCGGGCGTTTCGATCTCTCAATTGTGTTTTCAGCCGTATTCTCATTCTTGTGTTCCTGGCGCTTGGGGCAGTTGCCGCGGTCGGCGCCTTCGTCATCTACGAAAGCCGGGCCAATCTCTACGAACAGAAAAAAAGCGACATCAGGCATATTGTCGAGACGGCGCACTCGATTGTGGTTGAGTTGGCGAAGCGCGTTGACAACAAAGAGATGACGAAAGAGCAGGCGCAAGCCGAAGCAAAACGCATCATCAGAGCGATGCGTTACGACGCTAACGAGTATGTCTTCATTTTTGACTTCAACGGCATTCAGGTTGTTAACCGGCCTAAACCTGAGCAGGATGGTAAATCCCGACGTGACGATAAAGATGTCACCGGCAAATATTACATTCGTGAATTCATCGAAACTGCAAAAAGTGGTCGCAGTGATCACGTTGAATACTATTACACCAAGCCGCAATCGACTGAGATCGCAAAAAAGGTCTCTTTCGTTACCGGCTACGTGCCTTGGCAGTGGATGATCGCGAGCGGCACTCTGATCGACGATATCGAGTCCATTCATCACGACATGTCGCGGAAGATCGAGGTCGGGCTTGCCGGGATCGCGGCTATTTTGCTGATAACAGCGTTCGCCGTAAGCCGGTCAATCATCGGACCATTACATCGGCTCACTAATTCGCTGCGCCAGCTGGCAGTCGGCGATACGGAAGCCGAGGTTGCGGGCAGTGCGCGCGGCGATGAATTCGGCACCATTGCGCGCGCCGTCGTCGATGTTCGCGAAGCCGTGCGCGGCCAGATGGGCGAGCAAATGCAGCGCGACCTTGCTTCGAAGGAGCAGGCGGAAACCGAACGGCGGCAA
>DATAIA010000537.1:0-7595 GCA_036262895.1 Xanthobacteraceae bacterium | reverse complement strand
GTTCGGCGTAATCGGTGCGGCAAAATAGCTGAGCGGCGTTTCGTAATTCGGCG
The DNA here is from genome assembly GCA_036262895.1 of Xanthobacteraceae bacterium. GTDB lineage: Bacteria > Pseudomonadota > Alphaproteobacteria > Rhizobiales > Xanthobacteraceae > AP-16. Next base: position 7,542 of record DATAIA010000537.1, on the reverse strand, counting down.
GCCGATAGCTTAATTTGATCAGCGGCTTTTTGCCGGGCAGCGCATCGAGGATGGCTTCTTCGCGCGTGCCATCAGGCAGTTGCGGCGGCAGTTTCAGGGCTGCTTGAGCTTGAGCCGGCGAACTCAATAATTTCGCTAAACCAGGGCCCGCGAAAATAGCACCAGCGCCCGCCGCTTCAAGCAGTTTGCGCCTTGTCAGCATGACGACCTCCTGATCCGCTCAACCAAGCGAGGCAGCCATCATTCTCAGGAAATTTGCCCTTAACGTCAATCCAAGGAAGGCCACCCTCGCATCCACGAGGATGGCCTCCAGATCCCGCCAAAAGTTGAGTCTTAATAGCTAGGCAGATTTAGTCCCGACTGCCCCACCAAATGCGACTGGGTGAGCCATCCCCTCATGCAATTTATCGGTGTCGAGCTCCCCTTCCCAACGGCTGATGACAAGCGTGGCGACGCCGTTTCCAACCAGATTTGTCAGCGCCCGGCATTCGCTCATAAACTTATCGATACCGAGCAGCAGAGCGACAGATTGGATCGGAATGTCGGGAATAATGGTGAGCGTGGCCGCTAAGGTTACAAATCCGGCGCCGGTAACGCCCGACGCCCCTTTGGAAGTAATCATCGCGATGGCCAGAATTGTTAACTCCTGGCCGAGCGTCAACGGCGTATTCGTCGCCTGCGCCAGGAACAAGATGGCAAGTGTCATATAGATGTTCGTGCCATCGAGATTGAAGCTGTACCCGGTTGGGATCACAAGCCCCACAACCGAACGCGACGCCCCCAAATGCTGCATTTTATGAATCATATGTGGCAGCACCGTCTCCGAAGAGCTGGTACCGAGCACGATCAACAATTCATCCTTGATGAAGGCAATGAACCGCAGAATGGAAAACCCGGACAAGCGGGCGATTGCTCCCAGAACGAGGAAAACAAACAAGAAAGCCGTGACATAAAACGTTGCGATTAACTTGCCAAGATACGACAGCGAACCAAGCCCGTATGCGCCGATGGTGAATGCCATGGCGCCGAAGGCGCCGATTGGCGCGACGCGCACAATGATGCGAATAACGCCAAAAAATACTTTCGCCACGACATCGATCGCGTGCGTAATCTTCTGGCCAACCTCGCCCATTCCGGCGATGGCAAACCCTGAAAAAATCGAAATCAAAAGAATTTGGAGCAGGTCGCCCTTGGCAAAAGCGCTGAAAAACGTATCGGGAATGATCGCCAGCAAATGGGCGACGATACTGTCTTCCTTGGCGCGAGTGACGTAACTTGACACAGCTTTGGTGTCGAGCGTCGCGGGGTTGATATTAAACCCAGCGCCTGGATGAACGATCTCGGCAACCACTAGGCCAAGAACGAGCGCCAGGGTCGATACGACTTCGAAGTAGAACAGAGTTTTCAGGCCAACCCGCCCTACTTTCTTCATATCGGTGATCGACGCAATGCCGTGCACGACGGTGCAGAAAATCACCGGAGCGATCATCATTTTAATGAGCTGGATGAAGCCATCGCCCAATGGTTTGAGCGCAACGCCGGTTTTGGGGAAGTAATGGCCGATCAAGACCCCAATGATGATCGCAATGAGAACCTGAATGTACAGGACGCTGTACCAAGGCTGCCGTTTTGTCATGAAGCTTCCCCCCAACCCCAAGTTGATTTTTGCTCGACCTCCGATGCGCAGGCTTCAGCAGGTCGCCATTGATTGCCGTGAATTACACTATCTATGCCGCAAATGGCTAGTATGCGCCATATCTGCCCACATCAACCCCGGATATGCCGAACCCGGATCAGCCTTAAAGCAAAGGCCACACCGTGGGTGCACTGCTTGCTGCCCCGTCCCTCGCCACTATGGCCAGGGTGTTGGCCCGCGTTCAGATCGACATGGATCGCAGCGACGGCAACAAATAAACGCGACGGACAGCTTCTTCACCGACGATACTTAAATTTTCCGGAGATAGAGACCTCTGGTCTTCGAGACCAATGGACGACAGCTTCACACGCCATGGCTATCCTTATGCCCCCTTAATCCAGTCATTATATACGCGTTAGGATATGCGCGTTAGGCAAGTCCGCGGTGTGGTTGCAGCTTGAAACCAGGATCGTTAGGAAACTGAAGGCATGTCAACGCATTTGATGACGTCAAGGCGTTTTGCGCCGCTGTTCTGGTGCCAGTTCTTTTCGGCATTTAATGACAATTTTCTGAAGAACGCGCTGGTGTTCCTGATCCTGTTCAAGATCGGGGGTGTTGGCGCCGAAGCTCTGATTACCCTTGCCGCAGCCGTATTCATCGCACCATTTTTCTTTTTGTCGGGGATCGGCGGCCAATTGGCCGACCGGTACGACAAAGCGCTGGTCGCGCAGCGATTGAAGCTTGCTGAAATCGGCGTGGCGGCGCTTGCCGTTATCGGCTTCGCTTTCCATTCGGTGCCAATTTTATTTGCGGCACTGTTTTCGTTCGGCGTCATTGCAGCGCTGTTCGGTCCGATCAAATACGGCATTCTGCCCGATCATCTTGCCCGCTCGGAACTGCCGGCGGGCAACGCGCTGGTGGAAGGGGCGACATTCGTTGCTATCCTGCTCGGCACCATCATTGGCGGTCTCTCGGCAAAAAACGGCGGCGATCCCGCCTCCTTCGGCGCCATGATCATTACCTTTGCGGTGGCTTGCTGGACGGCAAGCCTGCTCATTCCGCGCACGGGCGAAGCCGCCCCTGATCTCGTTATCGATCGCAATATCGCGCGGTCGACCGCCGCGCTGATCAAACATTTGCGAGGCGAGCCACGCCTGTGGTGGGGCGGTCTGGTCGTGAGTTGGTTCTGGCTGATCGGCGTGGTGGTGCTGTCGCTGCTTCCCCCACTGGTGAAAACCATACTGGGTGGAAACGAAGAGGTCGCAACTGTCTTTCTCGCGATTTTTTCCATCGCGGTCGCACTTGGCTCCGGCCTTGCATCCTGGCTCGCAAGCGGACGGATAATTCTCCTTCCAACGGTCATCGCAGCGGTGCTGCTGGGCATCTTCGCTGTGGACCTGGGACTCGCCATTTATGGCGCGATGCCAGTTGCTGCGCCCCTGGGAATTCGCGATGTCCTCGGCTCTGTTCGCGGCATGCACCTTGCCGTTGATCTCGCAGGCATAGCGATTGCAGGCGCGCTGTTCATTGTTCCTTCTTTCGCCGCCGTTCAGGCCTGGGCGGGCGCAGACCGGCGGGCACGCGTCGTTGCCGCCGTCAATGTGCTCAATGCCGCCTTTATGGTGGCCGGATCGCTTCTCCTTGCTATTCTCCAGAAGCTTGGAGTTGCAACATCGCTTCTGTTTTTGTTAATCGGCCTTGCTAACTTCGCCGTTGCGTTTGTCATCGGGCGCACCATGCCAACAAGCGCCGCACGCGATTTTCTCTCAATCGTGTTCCGCGCTTTTTATCGGCTTGAGGTTAAGGGACGCGAGAACCTCACCAAGGGCGGCCCCAACCCAATTATCGCACTCAATCATGTGAGCTTTCTCGATGCGGCCTTGGCGATTTCGCTGCTCGACAAAGAACCGGTCTTCGCCATCGATGTGGGAATCGCGCAGCGTTGGTGGGTTAAGCCGTTCCTGCGCTTTACGCACGCCATGCCGCTCGACCCCCTCAAACCGATGGCGGTTCGTAGCTTGATCCATGCCGTGGAGGCAGGCGAAACGCTGGTGATTTTTCCGGAGGGTCGCCTGACTGTCACCGGCAGATTGATGAAGGTTTACGACGGCGCCGGACTGATCGCGGACAAAACCCAGGCCATGGTCATTCCCGTCCGCATCGATGGTTTGGAAGCAACGCCATTTACAAGATTATCGAAAGCCCAGGTGCGGCGTCGCTGGTTTCCCAAGGTCACAGTCACTGTGCTTGAGCCCGTCAATTTGACGGTTGATCCGGCACTCAAGGGCCGTCGCCGCCGACAGGCGGCAGGGGCCGCACTTTACGAAATCATGTCCGAACTGGTGTTTCGCACGACGTCGATGGATCGGACGATCGTCGATGGCGTCATCGAAGCCGCGAAAATTCATGGACTCAGCAGCGTAGCCGTCGAAGATCCGGTCACGGGGACACTTCCCTACAAGCGTTTTCTGGTCGGTGTGGCCGTACTCGGACGCAAATTGATGCCGTTTGCCGCCGAAGGCAAATCGGTTGGCGTGATGCTGCCCAATTCCAACGGGGCGGCAGTGACGATCATGGCGCTGATGTCCGCCGGCCGGGTTCCCGCCATGATCAACTTCACCGCCGGACCATCTAACATTCTCGCGGCTTGCAAAGCCGCAGAGGTCGACACAATCATCACCGCGCGAGCGTTCATAGAAAAAGGGAAGCTCACGCAGCTCATCGAGCAGATCGGGCCGACTATAAAAATTATTTATCTGGAAGACGTGCGGGCCACGATCGGGTTTGCCGACAAGATCAAAGGCCTGCTGGAAGCAAGACGTCCGCTTGTTGCGCGCAAACCCGACGACCCTGCGGCCATTCTTTTCACGTCTGGATCGGAAGGCACCCCGAAGGGGGTCGCATTATCTCATCGCAACATCATGGCAAATGCGGCGCAAGCCACGGCACGCATCGATTTCAATCGTAGCGATAAAGTATTCAACGTTTTACCGGTGTTTCACTCATTCGGATTGACGGTGGGCCTTGTCATGCCGCTTGTCTCCGGTGTGCCGGTCTATCTCTATCCGTCGCCGTTGCATTACCGAACCGTCCCCGAACTTATTTATGGTACGAACGCAACGATCCTGTTTGGGACGGATACCTTCCTCAATGGCTACGCGCGATTTGCGCATCCATACGACTTCCGTTCGCTCCGCTATGTTCTTGCCGGCGCTGAACCGATCAAAGAAACAACGCGACGGACTTACCTCGAAAAATTTGGGCTTCGTATTCTTGAAGGATATGGAATTACGGAAACTGCTCCCGTTCTTGCCATCAACACTCCGATGTTCAACCGATTTGGCACGGTCGGCCGCCTGATGCCGGGCATGGAAGCACGCATCGAACCGGTGCCGGGCGTCGAAGACGGCGGACGGCTTTATGTCAAAGGTCCTACCGTGATGCTGGGCTATTTGCGATCGGAGAAACCCGGCGTTATCGAGCCGCCACCGGAAGGATGGCATGATACCGGTGACATTGTTGCAATAGACGATCAGGGATTTCTGACAATCAAAGGGCGCGCCAAGCGCTTCGCTAAAATCGGCGGCGAAATGATATCGCTGGCTGGCGTTGAAAACCTCGCAAGCGAATTGTGGCCCGATGCACTTTCGGTTGTTGCCGCGTTACCTGACGCCCGCAAAGGCGAACGGTTGATCCTGATGACGGAACGAGAGGGTGCGAGCCGCGCCGACTTCCAAACCTTTGCAAAAGCACGCGGCGCATCCGATCTGATGATCCCGGCAGAGATTGTTGTGGTCGAACACATACCTGTTCTCGGATCGGGCAAGGTCGATTACGTCGGCGTCACGAAACTCGTCAACGATATGCAAACCGCCAGGGCCGCAGCCGCAACCTGACCGACACGATCAATGCAGGTGCGGCGAGAGGCGCGAATGATATCGCGTCAGCGACTGGATTGCTTTCCGCCGTAGGACACGCGCCAGACGGTGCCGTTGCCATCTTCGCTGATCAGGAGCGCGCCGTCGCGGGCGACCGCGATGCCGACCGGTCGTCCCCATACACGCTGATCGTTGATCACAAACCCGGTCATGAAGTCCTCGTATTCACCGGTTGGAGCGCCGTCGCGAAGCGGCAGACGGATAATTTTATAGCCGGTGCGTTTTGCTCGATTCCAGGAACCATGCTGCGCGGCAAAGGCGCTGTCGCGCATGTCCGGAGGAAATTGTGTGCCGGTATAGAACGCCATCTGCATCGACGCCGAATGGGATTGAATCAGCACGTCGGGTACCGTCACCTTATCATTGAGATCGGGACGCTCGCCGCGGTGTTGCGGATCTTCATTTGAGCCGATGTAGTACCAAGGCCAACCGTAAAAGGCGCCCTCGCGCACGCGGGTGATGTAGTCCGGCACGAGATTATCGCCGAGATCGTCGCGCTCATTGACGGAACACCACACCTCGCCGCTTGACGGGTGAACGGCCAATCCCACGCAGTTGCGGATGCCTGCTGCGAAGATGCGGCGGCCTTTCCCCTGCGGATCGAACATCAGCACATCGGCACGTTCGGTTTCACTGCCCCAGGCCGCGCCCAACCCGTGCTGTTTGTCCCAATTGGAGACCGTAGGGTGGGCACGGCTGCGCTCCATGCCCTCGCCACTGTTTGATGCCGATCCAACCGAAACAAACATCCGGGCACCGTCTTTTGAAAACGCAATATCCCGGGTCGTATGCCCACCACGCGGCAGTTGGGAAACGACCGTTTCCGGTCTGCCCTGCGCTTTCAGATCACCATTTGCATAGCGAAATCGCACGACTGAATCTGTGTTGGCGATGTAAATCCACTGCGGATCGGGGCCGGGAGGATAGAAAGCAATACCAAATGGCCGGTTCAAGTTGGACGAGAAAATCTCGTTCGCATTGGGTTTCGTTGCGCCATTCTCAGCGCGCAAAACGCGAACGCGCCCGGCCCGAGTTTCCGATATGAAGACATCACCATTTGGCGCAACTTGCATTGCACGCGGCCCAGAGAGTCCGCTTGCAAAAAGCTCGACATGAAACCCTGAGGGAATCCGTGGAGTCGCATTAACTGGACGGGCAACAACGCGCGGATGGTTGGATGCAGGCATCGTCGCGTGGGGGGGCGGCAGATCGTTCACCGAAATGCGGCGGCGGACGCCCGGTGCATCGGCGCGCCAGTCACCAAAGGCGGCATTTCCGGTAAGTACATTATCTCGAGAGTCGGAAACGGATTGCCCGTGACCATCAACTGCGATCAGAACCCAAGACAATATCAAGATCGCCTGTCTTGCTCGCATCACCGCTTCCGCCGACGATTTCAATGCTATTTGGGCACGACATTCGGATTGCCGCCTGGGCTTCCCGGGGGAGGAATGACCGGCATCGTTCCCGATTGTTCAGGGGGCGGCTTTTGAATCCCCGGATCGACCCCACTCGGCGGCGGAATGACACCATCCGAGCGCTCAAGCTTTTCAGGAGGTGCCTCGTTCGGCGATGGCGCTGTTGTTGGGGGTCTGTCCGGTCTCTTATCTGTCTGGGCAAACACGGCTGCCGGGCCGCCGAGGCCCGCGGTCAAACTCATGGCCAGAAGAATTGCGAACCTTCTTGCGAACATGAAAGGTTATTTTCGATCCGATTTCGCTAACTCGCTTACGGAAAACCTGGTTCTGGCGCCCACCTGGGCATCTGCCGACATCGAAACCTTGATTAAAGGCAGTTGTTTACCGCGAAACAACGCAGGGCTTGTATGCAGGGTTCCAGGCTGCATTTTGCTTGATGATGCGATGCGCAAAGTTCAATAATCCTATGGTTGCATGCATCGGCCACGTCCAGAACGTCTCAGGAATCCATCGAAATGCTCGATTTCGCCACCCGGGTCCACAATCACAA
>DATAIA010000536.1:0-4853 GCA_036262895.1 Xanthobacteraceae bacterium | reverse complement strand
CTGGTCGCCCGTGGAATCGTGGCCACCGAAGGGGCGCCGTCAATATCAGGAACTTACCGCCTGACGGGCGTGTGAGCGTTCTTGGTCGCCGGCGTCTGCTGATTTTTTGCGGCCTTGGCAGTCAACTTTTTGGCCGCGTCGCTTCCGGCAAAGTCATCGATATCTTCAAGCAGATTGCGAATGCGTGAAGCGTTATCGCCGAAATCGTGATGGCCATAACGCGAGGCTGATCGGGCATCGATCCGAACACCATCCTGGCCCGAGCGAATTCGAACGACCACATCGTCACGGAAGCCCATAATCGGGCTGCGGGCCACGGCTTCGATCAAACCGTCACGCCGCGCTTGGGGTGGACGTGCATCGACGATCCGCCATTTGCGTCGCGTGATAACTGCGTAAGCAGCATCAAATGCCTCTTGCGGAGGATTCGAGAGCTGCAACGGTTCAATATCGCGGTAGGCCTCCCGCTGCAGTTCGGCCGTGCGTAATCCAGCGTAGGTAACGGGGTTGGCATCCCGTTGCCGCAATTTGGCAATCACCTCGAAACGCGGCGGATCGATCGGATCGGTCGTAATGTCATTGATTGCGGGCAATCGATAGGCCTTGACCGTGAGATAAGCAGGATAGGCCAGCATCAAAACACCGATCAGGATCGCGGTCAGTGCCTGGCCCAGGCCATCGACACCATCGATCCAAATGACCACCAATGCAGCGACGGAAAGGATAACCGCGGCGACCGCGAGAAACAGCGAAGCAGCAATCGTTGAAAGCGCGGGCACGGCTTCGAGACGGTCTGAACGCACGATCAGAATCGCAAGCAGCATCACGGGGATTGAAAACACTGCGAGGCGTCGGGCCCACAATGCCAGCTGAGAGCTTGGCTCCTCGGCAATACGTCGGCGTACCATCGAATACTCATCATTCGACGAGCACCTCCGCTCACCTCTTTAAGGCAAAACGGATGCCCGTCGGTTCAGCACATGCAGCCGAATCGATACAAACTTTCACAGGCGAATGCTAGCGCGTTTTCAAGCGAAGCATCCCCCGTCAGAAAAGCAGCTAAATCCGGCTAGCTCCCGACTGCGGCAGTCGGCAGGACATAATCCTTGAATTGGTCCCGCAGTGCCGTCTTTTTTATCTTACCTGTGGCCGTGTGCGGAATTTCGTCGACAAAAACCACATCATCGGGCACCCACCACTTCGCAATGTGCTCTTTCATAAAATCGAGAATTTCTTCCTTAGTTGCCGATTGTCCTTTCTTCAACACCACAACCAGTAAGGGACGCTCGCCCCATTTCGGGTGCTTAGCCCCAATCACCGCCGCCTCGGCGATCTTCGGATAGCCGACAGCGAGGTTTTCCAGATTGATCGAGGAGATCCATTCTCCGCCTGATTTGACCACGTCCTTCGACCGATCGGTAATTTCCATGTAACCGTATCGGTCCATTGTCGAGACGTCGCCGGTATCGAAAAAGCCTTCCTCATCGAGGACATTGACATTTTCCTCGCGGAAATAAGCTTTCGCCACCGCCGGTCCCCGGACCTTCAGGCGACCGAACGTCTTGCCATCCCATGGCAATGGCCGCCCTTCATCGTCGGTAATTTTCATTTCCACCGTGAACAACGAATGCCCCTGCTTTTGAAGAACGTCCAGCAGTGCCTCGCCTTCCAAATGGGCATATTCTGGCTTGACCGAACAGATCGATCCGACCGGGCTCATTTCCGTCATGCCCCAGGCATGCATGACCTCGACCCCATATACATCCTGGAAGGTCCGAATCATGGCCCGCGGCACGGCCGAGCCACCGATCACCACCCGCTTTAGATGGGGCAGCTTGCCGCCGGTTGCTTCCAAGTGTTGAAGCAGCGCGAGCCAGACGGTTGGAACAGCGGCTGTACAGGTGACCTTAAATTCATTGAGCAGTTCGTAGATCGATGGACCGTCGAGCTTTGGTCCCGGCATCACGATGTTGGAACCCGCCATCGGCGCGCTTAGCGCTATCGACCAGCCGTTTGCATGAAACATTGGCACGACTGGAAGCACAGTCGTATGTCCACCCAATCTATACAAATCCGCAACATTCACGGCCATCGCCTGCAACACATTAGAGCGATGTGAGTAGAGAACCCCCTTCGGACTTCCTGTCGTACCGGAGGTGTAGCACATGCCGGCCGCGGTGTTTTCATCGAAACTTGCCCAGACGAAGTCGCCGTCAACTTCGCTAATCCATTCCTCGTAAGGCGTTGCGTTTCGCAGCGTGGTCTGAGGCATGTGCGCTGCATCCGTCAGGATCACGTAGCGCTCAATCAACGGCAGCTTGTCGGCCATCTTTTCAAGCAAAGGAATAAAGGTCAGATCGGTCATCAGTATGCGGTCTTCGGCATGATTGATGATCCATGGGATTTGATCGGGAAAGAGCCGTGGATTCACCGTGTGATAGACGCCACCTGCCCCGACGATGCCGTACCAGGCTTCGAGATGACGCCATGTGTTCCAGGCAAGTGTTGCAACGCGATCGCCCTGGCGAATTCCATCCCGTTGGAGACGTTGCGCCACCCGAAGCGCGCGGGCTCGAATGGATGCATAATTTGTGGTGTGAATCGGTCCCTCAACCGAGCGCGAAATGACACGGCGTTCAGATTCGTAAGTGGCTGCGTGATCGATCACACGATGACACAGCAGCGGCCAATCCTGCATCAACCCCAACATGGCGCTCTTCCCTAGATGTGAGTTCGTTTATTTTGGGCGTTGCTCTGATCGAGCAATCCATCCCAAGGTTATCGCTACGGTGGGAACACGCAATATGTTTGATGAGCGTTTCAGAACAGAATCGCTTACCGATACCCCTTTCAGTATTCAGACAAACTCCGCAAAATGCTCATTTGGAACGCGGCATGATGGGGATTTGGTGACGTAAACCCAGCAGATCTTCCAAAAAACGGGCTCCCGCCAACAGTTTTGCCTCACCGCGTGGCGGGCCGACAATCTGGAGGCCGACGGGAAGATGCTCCGTCGTGAACCCGCATGGCAGCGACAGAGCCGGTGCGCAGGTGAGCGTGATCGCATAGGCAATCGCCAGCCATTCCACATAATTTCCAAATTTGACGCCCGCACATTCCGCAACAAAACGTTGCTCGATGGGAAACGGCGCGACAATGGTCGCAGGCGTCAGCAGAAAATCATAAGTTTCGAAAAAAGTGCGCAAGCGATTGACCAACAGGACGCGCTGCGCCTCAGCGCGTTCAATATCGGCAATGCTCAATGCAAGCCCCTTTTCGATATTCCAGACAATCTCCGGCTTAAGCAGGTCGCGCTTCTCGCGGTAGAGTGCAGCCCTGCTGACGGCGAAATCGAAAGCCCGCAAGACCTGGAAACAATCGTGCGCCTCCGAAAAATCTGGATGGGCCTCCTCGACGATCGTACCGGCCTGAGCAAGACGCTCGGCGGCTGCCTTTGTGATGGCTGCCACCTCGGGATCAACCGGCGTGATGCCCAGCGTTGCCGAATAGGCAACGCGCCGCGGGCGCGGCGGTGAACGCACAGCGCTGCGATAGGATGTCCGCTCCTTGGGAAGCGAGAGAGGATCGCCCAGATGCTCGCCCGTCATTGCATCGAGCAAGAGAGCAAGGTCATCGACATTGCGGGCCATCGGGCCGTCGACCGACAAGGTTCTGTCGATTTTTGCCGTCGATGAGTGCGGGACCCTGCCGACACTCGGTCGCAGACCGACAATTCCGCAAAAACTCGCAGGGTTGCGCAGCGAACCGCCGAGGTCCGTGCCATGCGCAACCCACGCCATCCCGGTTACAAGTGCCGCGGCGGCTCCACCTGACGAACCTGAAGCCGATCGCGAAAGATCCCATGGATTTAGAGTAGCGCCGAACACTTCGTTAAACGTATTCGCCCCGGCGGCCAGTTCCGGGGTGTTGGACTTCGCATAGACAATGCCGCCACTCTCTTCGATGCGTTCAACAACGATATCGGAGCTGGAGGGCACGTGGTTGGCAAAGATTGGCGAGCCCTGCGTGGTTCGCACGCCCGCGACATTGGTGGTATCCTTGATCGCAACCGGCAGCCCGGCGAGCAGGCCGCGCTCGCCCATGGGCCGTTTCATCAGGCGATCGGCATGGTCATGGGCGCGGTCAAAGCACAACGTCGGGAGGGCGTTGACTTGCCCATCCACCGCCGCAATTCTCGCCTCCAATGCATGAAGTACGTCATGCGGCGTCAGCTCTCCACTCACAAGCCGATCAACAATGACGCAAGCATCACTCTTCACGATTTCATCTTGGTGTCCCACGCTCCGCCCCCTCCATTTCCGCTTTGCTCGCGCTTACGATTGTCGTCCACTCTGACTGAAAGAAACAGCCATGCCCATACCCAGTAATCTTGGCGTTCGCGACATTGAAACGCTGGTTCATCCCTACACCAATCTGGCGACGCTGCGCGAGACCGGACCACTGGTGCTTGAACGTGGCCAGGGCATCTATGTCTATGACAGCGAAGGCAAGGCCTATATCGAGGGCATGGCCGGGCTGTGGTGCACGGCGCTTGGCTACGGCAACGAGGAGCTGGTGGACGCCGCCGCGACGCAGATGCGCAAGCTGTCCTTCAGTCATTTATTCACTGGCAAAAGTCACGATCCGGCGATTGAACTCGCCGAAAAACTCAAGGAGATCGCGCCGGTCCCCATTTCAAAAGTATTCTTCTGCTCGTCCGGCTCGGAGGCGAACGACACGCAATTGAAGCTTGTCTGGTACATGAACAATGCGCTGGGCCGGCCTCGCAAGAAAAAGATCGTCAGCCGCGTCAAAGGCTATCATGGGGTCACAATCGCATCGGCCTCTTTGAC
>DATAIA010000535.1:0-3182 GCA_036262895.1 Xanthobacteraceae bacterium | reverse complement strand
TTATGCTGATCGAGGGCAAGGTGCTCTCGGTGCGCGAGAGCGGGTCGATCATCTACGTCAACTTCGGCCGGCGCTGGACCCAGGATTTCGCTGTCACAATTCCAAGGCGTAGCGAGCGCAGCCTCACGGGCGCGGGCGTCGATCCGAAAAAGCTCGAAGGCCGCCGTATCCGGGTGCGCGGCTGGGTCGAAGGGCGCAGCGGCCCTTTAATGGAGGTCAATCGGCCGGAGCAGATCGAAATCCTTGAGCAGTAGTTTCGGTTCGAAATTTACCGGAACATGATCCGGAAAAAGCCTGCACCCGCGCAGGTGGGTGTGGACACCGGTTTTCCGAAAAGATCATGTCCAAGCAAAAGATAGAGCACGATACCGATTCGACCTTTTTCATTGCGCTCTAAACGCGAAAAATGACTGGCAGTCCGGAATGGCCTATCTTCTTGGGGCATGAAGGAAATGGGGCTTAGCAGTTGTGAGTGAAATAAGGCCATCGCGAGGAAACTGGTTTTCCCGCAGCAGCTCTGCTGCCGCGGTGGCGTTTGGTATGCTCTACCTTGCAGGATGCGCCGACATCACGCGCCTTGAGCGCAGCGTCTCCTCTGAAGCGCCCAAGCAAACCGAAACCAATCAACCGGCGCAACGCGAACATCAACGCATTCTTGCCGCATATGGCGGCGCCTATACCGACGCCCGCCTTGAGCCCTTGATCAGCAAGACGGTTGAACGTCTGGTCGCCGCTTCGGAGCGACCGGATTTGCACTACAAGGTGACGATCCTCAATTCCTCGGCTGTCAACGCCTTCGCATTGCCGAGCGGACAACTCTATGTCACACGCGGCCTGCTCGCGCTTGCCAACGACACCTCCGAACTCGCCTCAGTCCTCGCCCACGAAATGTCGCACGTGGTGGCGCACCATGCGGCCATTCGGGAAGACCAGATGCGGCAGGCGGCACTTGTCAGCCGGGTTGCTTCCGATGTGTTCAACGATCCGCAGATGGGTGCGCTTGCGCTGGCGAAATCCAAAATCGCGCTTGCAACCTTCTCACGCGGCCAGGAGCTCGAAGCCGATGGAATCGGCGTCGGCATTTCCTCCCGCGCCGGATTTGATCCGTTTGGCGCGGTGCGGTTCCTCAACGCAATGGGGCGCAATGCAGAACTCAAGGCATCGGTGACGGGCGATGCGCAACCGCTTGATTTTCTCTCCTCGCATCCAGCGACGCCCGACCGCGTGAAAGTCGCGCAAGCCAATGCCCGGCAATACAGCGCGCCCGAGAACGGAGAGCGCGACAAGGCGAGCTATCTCAGCAGCATCGACGGACTGGTCTACGGCGAAGATCCAAGCGAAGGCTTCATTCGCGGCCGGCGGTTTCTGCATCCGCGCCTCGGCTTTGCCTTCACCGCGCCTGAGAGCTTCGTGCTGGATAACACCGCCCAGGCCGTTCTCGGCGTGAAAGAAGGAGGCGGGCAGGCCTTGCGCCTCGACACGGTGAAAGTGTCTGCCGAGCAAACACTCACGACCTACCTTTCGTCAGGCTGGATCGAAAACATCGATCAAAGTTCAATCCAGGAACTCATGATCGGCGGTTTCCCCGCCGCAACCGCTGTGGCCAAGGGCGACCAATGGCGCTTCCGGCTCTACGCCGTCCGTTTCGGCAGCGAAGTCTATCGCTTCATCTTCGCGGCCAAACAGGAGAGCGCGGAGATCGATCGCGCGTTCCGCGAATCGGTTGAAAGCTTTCGCCGCATGACGCTCGCCGAAATTCGCCAGGCACGACCGTTCCGCCTCAAAATCGTCACCGTCCATCAAGGCGATACGATCGAGCGCTTTGCAAGCCGGATGGCCCATGTCGACCATCCGATGGAACGCTTCCTGGTGCTCAATGGATTACAGGCGGGCCACGCGCTTAAGCCCGGCGATCAGGTTAAGATCGTCGTGGAATGAAGATGGCTCGCTTAAGTGTTCCGTTATGTGCGAAGCCTATCACCAAATTTGCGCAGGGATGCAGGGGATGATTAATCCCGGCTCGCGCGAGCGTTGCTCGCTTGGCCGGGATGACAAGCGCAGCGATTGAACTTCCAGCCAGGTCACAAACACGGTCGTCGATCCCGGACTTGATCCGGGGGAGAGCCGGAGCCCATCAGCCCTGTATCAGTTTGAGGCAGGACTGTTGACTGAAGCCCCGCACTTGCGCCCAACAAAAAAGCCCGGCGCGATGGCCGGGCTTTTTATTTGAACGAAAGAAAATCGATCAGGCCGCTTCTTCCTCGACCACCGGCTCGGCAGTCTCAGCCGCCTTCGGCCCGCGACGCGGGCCCTTGGCAAGCGCTGCTTCGATCTCCTTGATCGCCTCGGTTTCGGTAACCCGCTGCACCGCAGAGATTTCGCGAGAGAGCCGGTCAAGCGCCGCCTCATAAAGCTGCCGTTCGCTGTAGGACTGCTCCGGCTGGGTGTCCGATCGATAGAGATCGCGCACGACTTCAGCAATCGCAACAATATCACCCGAGTTGATCTTCGCTTCGTATTCCTGCGCACGTCGCGACCACATGGTGCGCTTGATGCGAGCGCGGCCCTTGAGCGTCTCGAGCGCCCGCTTCACGATCGGCCCCTCGGCGAGCTTGCGCATGCCGACTGAAGCGACTTTCGCGGTCGGAACGCGCAGCGTCATCTTGTCTTTGACAAAGTTGATGACGAACAGCTCAAGCTTGTAGCCGGCGACTTCCTGCTCCTCGATGGCGACGATCTGGCCGACACCATGGGCGGGATAAACAATATATTCGTGCGTTTTGAAGCCTTGACGTTGAGTCGTCGCGCGCTGCACCTGACGCTCAGGCTGCTCGGCAGGAACCTCAACCGGCCGCGATGCCGAACGCTGAGTCGTCTTACTCTTCGCTTTGGTGCTGCTCATACCGCGCGTGGCTCCTTTGTTTTGGTCCGCCTTGGGAGAGCGGGCCGGTTTAGTCTTGGGAGCGGCGCGATGTGCGGCGTTCCGTGACACGGGAGAAGCCCTCCGACTTGAGCCGGCAGAGCTTTTTTTAGTGCTATTCTTTTTCACACGATGACGCGTTCTTCCTGCCACTGCTTTTCGCGCGGAAGATCACGCTCCCTATGACGGATCCTCAGAATTGGGCCCTAAAAAATAAGCTCCCAGCGGGAGCTTTGGGCTCTTTTTAGCTTGAGCGAACAAT
>DATAIA010000534.1:0-1818 GCA_036262895.1 Xanthobacteraceae bacterium | reverse complement strand
CAACTACCCCGCGTCTCCGGACTTCGCCATGGTGTGACAACCACGTTTTGGGACCGAGCGCCGCCGCCCTACGGAACGACAGTCAGGGCATCTGCGGTCGATCTGCATTTCCACGCGGACCGGGTGATTATCGCAGCATCGGGACGCACTTGCCTTAGCGCGGATGAGTGTGCGTCGGCGAATTCACGAACAAATCGGAGACAACAAATGGTCGGCCGATGGCTCGGCGCTCACCCCGAGGTCGATGACCTTTGCGAACTCAAGTCTTCTCGCTCTCGTCCGCCCAATGGGTGAATTACTTATCCCATGCTTAGGTTGGCCAGTTACCAGTTACGGGACACGTACCGCAGGCGAAAACGGATCTCCTCAAGGCTTGCCCGGCGAAGGGCGATCGAACTTCGAACCGCCTCGATCCTGGAGTGCTCAGACGCTTCCGCCGATAGAGCGGCCGAGTGCCGCTCCAGTTCTCGCGAGACGTCGGCAAGCGTATCGCCCATCGTGGCCACCTCGATGAGGTGTTCGCCCGCCTCCGTCGCAGTAGTGGCCGCACGATGGGCAATTGCCCCGATGACTGCGAGGCGTCGGTTAAATGCCCCCAGACGAGATTGGAGCGGCCTCATGACAGCACCTGCCTGACGAGAGGAGACTGTCTCGGGATGAACTTCACGTCGATGTTCATTATTGGGGCTCATGACTATCTCGCAACAATCGAGTTCGAGGATGATGCGTTCCCAAGCAGCTGAGGGAGGTTTGTTTCATTTCATGTTGGCTGCAGAACCTGATCGATCGTGTCCAGCAGCAGCTGGTCGGTGAACGGCTTGCCGATTGTTGGAACATCCATAAAGCGCTCGCCAATCTTGACGTGATCACTGCCCGTGCAGAAAACGAATGGTATTTTACGAAGCATCAGTACATCGGCCACCGGAAAGGAATCTCCCCCGCGAAGGCCGACGTCGATCAAAGCGGCGCTAAATTGGATGCTATCCAACAGCGCCAAGGCCTGCTCAGCGGTTGTCGCGGTCGCAACTTCATATCCGGCCTCAATCAGGGTGCCTTCGATACTGAGCAGGATCAAAGCTTCGTCGTCGAGCGTGAGAATCGAGAGCGGAGTACGTGTTGGGTCGGTCATGTCGGGCACCAAATGCGAATGTGACCGCGGGAGACATTCTCCTTGCGGCAGAACTTGCGCATTGATGGGGCGCCCGAGCACAGCAAAACAGTGTGCCGCATCAATGGCGGCGCTTGCTCGGTCCAGAGGGTTATCACATCTACGGTCGAATAGGCCTAATCAATTTGACATGTAGGAGCGGGTCTATCGCTAGTGACAGCCCCGACTAATACCTCTCCTGATCTAGTTAAGGCTCATCGCTCGGAGGAATGGCAACGTCGCAACGCCGGCACCTGTCGCGTCGCAGATTTCCAACCAGCATTGGTCAGCGGGCTCGCTGACTTCGCCTCGCTGCATCATTGAGCGTGCGTCCGACAGCGCCCATTCCCAAGCGGCGAGAACATCCTTGAACTCGCCACCGCGCGTATCCTCGAACAGGATCGTCCTTTGGCGCACGTGGAAATAGAATTGAGGCATGACCCATTGTAATCCCCCTTCACAGCTCCGCAGCATTGTTTCGCAATGCGAGGAATGAGTACGTCACGTGACTCGGCGCGCGCGTGTCATCCGCTCGCGCTCCCTGGCTGAATTTGGATTTCGCGCAGATTCGCGTAGATCGCCCCATCATGGTGCGAGGCTGAAACGAACGTGAAGCAACCCGCGGCCGTTCTGCAGCTTGCTGTTGCGCTGAGCGCGCAGTTCGCCAAATT
>DATAIA010000533.1:0-5237 GCA_036262895.1 Xanthobacteraceae bacterium | reverse complement strand
GGATAGCACCAGAGTTCAGGCGCTCCCTGCATACCCCATCACAATCAGTATCACTTGGTTGGAAACGCGCTCCTCGTGGTTCAGGTATTTTTCCAGCATGTTCTCGATGTGGCCAAGAAGTTCTCGAGCTCTGCGCGCATCGCGGCCTCGCCGCTCTAATCGAAGAACGACCTTCCGTTGGTGGCGCAGATGCTCCTCGCCTTCGGTGACAAAGCCGCGCGCGGTGTTCATCATCTCCAGCGCTTCTGCCAATCGCATGGGCTCGCTCTCAAACATTCTGAATGGAACCAAGTCAACAATTGAACGTTCCAAATTGTCTATGTGAGGGCGCAGATGCCTTTAATCCGGGCCGCCATTGCACCCCGTGATTAATCCGACGTTGTCGGAACTCCAGCGAGCACACACGATACGTTCTAGCACTCTGTAAGAGACCCTTACCTGATCTCCATCGTACAGTAGCTCTTCGAGACTCCGGCCGGCCGTTTAGAACCGCTGAAAAAGAGGGCGTTAAATCGCAGCGATTCGCAAGTGCGCTTAGATGCTTTGAACCCGGTGCCCGGGCGGGCTTTCCTGAAAATTTGGTATGTTGCTTTTGAGCTCGACCTTCCGGCTGGAGGCCGAACTCGCCTGGTCTCCTCCGCCCCCCGTGGCCTCAATGCACAGCCTGACGGCTTCACTCATGCTCGTAGCGACGAGATCCGCTTTGGCGCCGTCCCGAAGCGACTCCGCTGCGGCGGTATCGATCTCCTTCGCCCAGCAGCCCAGAATAATGACTGCATTGGGCAGCTTCCGCCTCAGGCGGCGGACAGAGTAGCGCATATGCGCCGGAGCTTCGGTGTCAAGGTAGATGAGGCAGACGGCGGCAATGCCGGTGCCATCAAGTCGGAATATATTTGTGGTTGATAACGCTTCTGATCCCTCGAACCGCGCCGAAAGACCGTGAGCTGTAAATAGTTGCGCGAGCATGATGGCTGCGGCCCCGTCGATGAGACTGCGTCCAGCAACGCACAGAATGGGGTGCTCGGCCTGCCAGTCACGAGGTAGCGCTTCCTTGCTCATAACCGGCAAGTCGTCTTGTGCGTGTTTGCTCACACTCTCCACCGCGGAAGACGCTTCAGCGTCGGTAGTAAGTTCACCTTTCAGGGCGGGCGGCTCATCCCGATCGGACAGATTGCTCACGAGTTCATCGACAGCATCCCGTATCTTCGCGAGCCGCTCCTGGTCAAGCACTCCGCGCTTTGCATCCGCCTGAGCGAGTTGCAGGCCTTTAAGGGCGACCTCATCAAAGTAAGAGGCAAGCGAGCGTTCTTTCAGAAACTCTTCCGCCTTTCCGGCGGCTTCCGCGGGATCGCCGGCCAGCATCCGCTGGTAAAAAATTTCGGGAGAAGAAAGCGCAGGCCGGTCCCCAAACATGACGTCAAGAAACTCAAGACGTTCGACATGGCGCCCGAGAACCACGAGGCACACAGTAAGTGGCGTAGCGAGAACAAGGCCGATCGGCCCCCACAGGGCAGTCCAGAAGGTTGCCGCCGCGACGACGGCAACGGGTGAAAGTCCTGTGCTGCGCCCGTACACCATCGGTTCGATCACATGGCCAACTACCGGCTCTACGACGAGGAAGAGCGCCACGGTCCAGATAAGCATCCACCAGCCGGGATCGACAGCCAACGCCAGTGCAAGCGGGAATGCAGCTGCGATCACGGCGCCGATGTAGGGAACAAAGCGCAGGGCTGCGGCCAGGATGCCCCACAGGATTGCACTTGGGATCCCAATAAACCAAAGACCGGCACCGATTACGACGCCGAACGCACCATTCACAATGATCTGCGTCAGGAATAGCCTGCTGAGCCGTCTCGCGGCATCGTCGAGAGCCGCAGTGGTACGCTGCAGATCAGATGAGCCTGCAAGTCGGATGAGGCGGTTTCGAAGATCTTCGCGCTGGAGAAGAATGAACACGACAAAAATAACGATTATGCCGGTCGTCGCGAGCGGATGTATCAGGGGTGAGATCAAGGCGCGCAGGCTTTCGAGCGCGCCAGGGTCGGGCTGGCGTACTTCCACGGGAACCGGCGTCGCTGGCGCGTTCGAGTTCTGGCTTAGCGGAGTTTGTGAACGGGCAGACGGTGCATCCTTAGGCTTATCGAGTTCTTTGCTTAGGTCCTTGAGCATGTCGGACGCGCGTTCAAGCGTGCCTCTGCCAGCTTTTGTGTCTCGAAACGATTGGATCTTCTCGCTTATGGTCGTCTGGTACCTGGGCAGATCGCCTGCGAGCTGCGTCAGTTGGGTGGCGAGAAGACTGCCAACTGCGAAAATCAGCGAGAAGGCGACGATCACGAGGCTAACGACCGCCAGCCCGCGGGGCACTCGAACGCGTTCCAGTAATCCGACCAGCGGTGAGAGCACAAAACTCAGAAGGATAGCAAGTGCGACAGGCACGAAAATATCCCGGCCGAAGTAAAGCATCGAGACTATGATGACGGCCAGAATTGCGGTTGCCACAGCGCTGAGCAGCGAGATCAATTCTGTCGGCGTGCGTGCGTTGAATGGTTGCCTGGGAAGGGGCGTCATCTGTTATCCACGCTAAGTTTCAAAAGAAGCGCCCGAGATCAAATAGGCTCGCGTGGGCATCACTCCACGCAGCTTTGATCATCGGCTGCCATTTCCGGTTCCGCTGTCAGGACCAATGGGTAATTGTAGTAAAAGTTGCTCGGTTAGAAAAAAATCTCAAACCCGGATACCTCGTTGGACCCGATCGTTGGCATTTGAGAGGTGGGACTGAATTGGCGAGAAATGAGCGTCGTTGGGAACATGATGCGCCGTTCGGAAATGGGACAAACGGTGCGCTTCGGGATACAAGTTCATGCCCCGGAAGCTTGGGTTCGGCAAAGGACCAAACTGCGACTTCAGATACGTTTTCAAGCTTAGTTCGATAGCAGCCTCAACGTTGGCGAGCTGAGTGCGGGATGCGCCCTTTTTTGAGGCAGCCTATTGGTGGAACTGCCCGCCCCTGCGCCCGTTGCAACAGAAATTCACTAGCGGGCATCGGGCGTTTATCCCACGCTCGCGCTTGCTAAGCCGTCAATTGGTCTACGATGTCTCCTGCTACGCTTCCAGCAATTGCCTTCAAGAATCCTGCGGTGGCCTTATCGGGCGTGGTCGACTACGCCATGTACATTAGCTTTCGGCAGCAATTCGATAACGCTTCCAAGAAAGACCTTGTTGTCATCGAGTTGTCGACCTTGGGCGGCGATCCGGAGGTGGCGCGTATGATGGGCGAGGACGTGCGCTTTGCTAGTGAGACGGAGCCGCAGCGCCGCTTCGTATTTCTTGGCAAGGCCGCGATCTATTCGGCCGGCACCACCTTCATGGGCTTCTTTATTCGCGAGAACCGCTATCTTGCTCGCGGCACGCGACTGATGATCCACGAGCGTAAGCTAGCCAAAAAATTAGTGATCGATGGTCCTCTGACGACCTGCCTTGCTACCGTGCAGGCCACGCTGAACGAGATTGAGTGCTCGATTGCGATCCAAAATGAAGGCTTTCAGAACTTGGTTGTCGGCTCCACTGTTAGTCTAGACGAAGTACTAAAACGCGCCCCATCGAATTGGTACCTAGAAGCGCAGGAAGCGAAGAATCTCGGCTTGATCGAAGCGGTGCTCTGAGGCGCACAGGTAGCTTCGATGGGGTCGTTCGGCCTACCTGATCGACGCATTGTGGTGGAAGCCGCCAACACATCCATTCTCGTCGCTGGCAGCGGCCCAAAAACGTCTACGAGCGCCCGGTTCATCGCGGATGGTCAACTTAACAATCAAAGGTCACTTGGCAAAAGCCAAACGCGGACGGAAGCATAATTCGTTACAGGATCTCGTCGGTCCACACTTTGAAGCTGACCAGCGTGTTTGGGCCGAACGTCTGAGTAATCGGCACATCAGAAGCATCCCGCCCTTGCGCGATTAGTACGCGACCAATTCTTGGCACGTTGTTACGGGGATCGAAAGTGCGCCAATGCCCCCCAATATAAGCCTCAAACCAACCGGCAAAGTCTCCCACGGCCCAGGGTTTAGGCGTCCCAATGTCGCTAAGGTATCCAGTGCAATAGCGCGCGGGAATGTTCATGCAGCGGCAGAATGCAAGGGCGAGATGCGCGTAGTCGCGGCAGACACCCTTGCCTTCCTCATAGGCTTCGTAAGCCGTCTTACTAGCGCGAGCGTGCTCGTATCCGAAAGAAATGTGATGATGGACGAAATCGCATATCGCTTGTACACGAGCCCAGCCTGGCGAAGCGTTTTGGAATAATTTCCAAGCAGTCTCCGAAAGGCGATCGGTCTCACAATAGCGGCTGCCTAACAGATAAACCAAGGTGTCCGCCGGAAGATCCTCGACCGCATGCTGAATTGCTGAAGGGTAGACCGGGTCCGGCAGTCCGTTGTCGCGAACGATGCCGTCGGCGGAAAGGCGCATCCGGCCGGCGGGCGCAACCATACGGCTACACCAATTGCCAAAAAGGTCACGATAGGGGGTGATCTCGACAACGGGGTCGGTGGTGAGGAGGTCCGGCACGATGACGTCGGACGCTCGGGTAAAGTGCGTGCCCAGCACCATGATCATCGGCGTCGGCTGCGGAAAGTCATAAAGCATTTCGTATCCTACGCGCATTTTCATTCGGAATGCCTTTCCACCCGCGAAAACTCGAAATGGCTACAAGGCCATCAGAAAAAGGACATGAGTAGTGTTTTCAGTTAAATGTAACTCGCAGTGAAGAAAGCGATAGCTATTTGTCGCAAAAGCGCGCACGGTGGACCTATGGCGGAACAACATTATGTCGCCGCCTGCAGATTCGACGAGCTGCGGCCATGACCATGCGCTCTTGCCGGGAAATAGTTCATTTTGAACACCCGTTCCGCATTGCAAGCTTTCGGCGAATAGCCACCATGATTATGTGCGGCGTACCGCCGCAGCGCGCGGTGACGGAAATGATTTTGATCAGCGCGGCCAAGCTTTCCGATGCACAACGCCGATGCGGGCCAGCGGCATGAGTGAGACGCCGATCGAACTCGATAAGCATCGCGGTCTGGCGGCGCAGAGGGCAACCGATATCCGCCGTGCGCTTGCTGACGTCGAGGCCAACGCCAAGCTACTGCGTGAGCAACAGAGCGTTGCCGAAATGCAAATCCTTTCCGCGCCGGCCATTTCGTGGGCGGAAGCGGTGGCCAAGGCGCATTATGTACTTAACCTTT
>DATAIA010000532.1:0-3386 GCA_036262895.1 Xanthobacteraceae bacterium | reverse complement strand
CTTGTCGGAGTGTGGCTCAGCCCGGTAGAGCACTGCGTTCGGGACGCAGGGGTCGCAGGTTCGAATCCTGCCACTCCGACCAAGAAAATCAATTACTTGGCTCTACCTCCATTTCTTACGTCCCGCAATATGTCGCGCAATACGTTGCCGATCGTGCGGGACGTCCCGCGTTACGTTCCGCACGTTGGCGCAACGGTTCGGCACGTGTCGTTGAACTCTGTTGCGCGGCTTGCGAGCGCCTAGGCCGACTTCCGTCCGATCTTGACGTGGGTGGCGTTCTCGCCCGTGACGCGATCAACCGGCGCGTAGCCGAGCGCGGGCAAATCGACTCCTGCAAACAGGCTTTCGCCTGCGCCGAGCAGCACCGCCGGCAACGCCAGATGCATCTCATCGAGCAGCCCCGCTTGCAGGAACTGGCGCACCACCGAGGCGCCGCCGCCGACTCTGATATCCCGGTCCTTCGCAGCCAGGCGCGCCTGCTTCAGCGCGGCTTCGATCCCGTCGGTCACGAAATGGAACACGGTGCCGCCTTCCATCTCGATCGACGCCCGCGCGTGATGGGTGAGCACATACACCGGCGTGTGATAGGGCGGATTGGGGCCCCACCAGCCCTTCCAGGAGTCATCTGGCCATGGACCGCGGATTGGCCCGAACATGTTTCGCCCCATGATCCAGGCGCCGATATTTGCCATCGAACGCTCCGCGAATCCGTCGTCGATACCGGTGCTGCCGCCGTCCCGACCGGTCATCTTGTGGAACATCCGGGTCTTGAGCATCCAGTCCGGCAACGCCATTCCGCGCTCCCCAAAGGGATTGTCGATGGTCTGATGAAGCCCGGCGGCAAAACCGTCGATAGAGACCGAGAAGGCTGAAGTCCTGATTATTCCCATGATGCCAAGCTTCCACAAATGAGGGTTGATTGAAAGACGGGGGAGGGAGCTTGCGGCCGACATCGCGCGCAAAAGATTAGGGCGACAATTTTGATCTTGAAATCCTGCCACTGGTTGCGAAAAAGCTGCGAGCAACTGTATGTTTTGCAAGTTGATCGCTTGCCGCACCAGCATTTTGTGGGGGAGACATTATGAGATTTGCGCGTCGCCGCTTTTTGCAGCTCGCCGCCGGCGCGGCGGTTGTCCCGGCCCTCTCAAAGTCCGCACGCGCACAGGCTTATCCGGCGCACCCCATTCGAGTGATCGTCGGCTATACGCCGGGCGGCTCGGCAGATCTCACCGCGCGCCTTATGGGGCAATGGCTGTCCGAAAGGCTAGGGCAGTCATTCGTCATCGAGAACCGGCCGGGCGGAGGCACCAACATCGCTACCGAAGCGGCGTTACGTTCGCCGCCGGATGGCTACACGTTGCTTCTCGCCGCGCCGGCAAACGCGATCAACGCCACGCTTTATAACAAGCTCAATTTCGATTTCCTGCACGATAGCGAACCGGTAGCAGGCCTGATCCGATTTCCAAACGTCGTGGTGGTTCATCCGTCAGTTCCGGTAAAATCGATTCCGGAATTGATCGCGTATGCCAAAGCCAATCCAGGCAAGCTCAACATGGCATCCTCCGGCAATGGCTCGACCATTCATATGTCGGGCGAACTATTCAAGATGCTCACCGGCACCAATATGGTTCATGTGCCCTACCGAGGTGGCGCGCCCGCGCTCACCGATCTGATTGCCGGGCAGGTGCATGTGATGTTCGACAACATCCCGACCTGCGCCGAGCACGTAAAATCAGGCAAGCTGCGCGGCCTCGCGGTCACCAGCACAACGCGCTCGGACGTGTTGCCTGATCTGCCTACGGTCGCGGATTTCCTGCCGGGCTACGAGGCGAGCGCCTGGTACGGGATCAGTGTACCCAAGAACACACCGGCCGATATCATCGACAGACTGAACAAGGAAACCAACGCCGTTCTGGCAGCACCGGCGGCGAAGAAGCGGTTCGCGGAGCTCGGGGCGCTTCTCTTGCCGGGATCGGCCGCCGATTTCGGAAAACTCCTCGCCGATGAAACCGAGAAGTGGGGCAAGGTGGTTAGGTTTGCAGGGGTGAAGGTGGATTAGAGCCCGGTCGGCTCTGATTGAATCAGAAGCGGGCTCACATCTAGCTCATTTTTTTACGATCTAGGCAAAATCACTCACTCGGCAATGGGTATGCCGAGCCGTCCCATGCCTGGCAGTTTCAACGCGGGACGACGGATGTCGAGGCCGAGCACGCCTCCGAGGATGTTGAGCTCGACGCCCTCAACCCAGCCAATGACCATGCCGACGTAACCGCCGAGCGACACGAACACGCCGGTGCGCGATGGCGTGAGGCCATACCACTTGCCCCCATACGGATAGTCCTTGCCGATGGCGGTGGGCGGAAGCACCGCGTTCAGCTCGGGTACCGCATCAAGCACGGCCTGGACAAACGTATTGGAATTCGGGCCGGGCCATGGGCTGTAATCGCCATAGGCGCGGAATTTGTAGTTTTCGACCACCGCCCGGATTTTCGGGATGAGTGTCTCAGCCTCATCGCCATCCGCGCTTGCGATCGTTTCGGGAATGGCTCCGAACCATCGGCCATCAGCCGCAAAACCATCGATGCGTATCGGTTCGCCCCAGGCGGTGTAGTCGTAGCGGCTGTAGCGTGACGCGTCGCGTTCCTTGACGACGATCCAGGTGTGAACCGCAAAAATTCCGCGCCACCGCACCGTGCGCGCCGCATAAACTCTCACGATTGCTTCCGGATGTTCGGAGGCGGACGGCAGAAGTCCGGCGCTGGAGCGATCCGCGGTTTGCCAGTTGCCCCTGCGATCGCCGAGGACATAATTGACAGCAGAGACGATCACGGGCGCGATGATCAAAAGCAGAAAAATCAGCAAATATCTTTTCACGATGAAGGCAAGTTGGATGGCGGGTTGACACAATATAGTTCGCCCAATTGGTTTTGCGAACATCATCCGGGCGGTTCGCTTCACCATCCGGGCGATTCGCTTCACCCAGCCGCGAGGGGAACAAACGCGAGCGATGCGCAGTTTGGCTAATGACCGCGAGAAGGAAGCTCGAAAAATGAATCCTGCCGCCAACCAACTGGAACTGCTATTGGGTCGCGCAGCCCTTCAGCTTTGGCCCGATCTGCCCCGCGACGTGCAGGAGAGCCTGTTTGAGGCGGCCGTTCCGCTCGATGCGGCATTGCGAAACCGGATGGCGATTTTCCTGCACGACCTGCATCCGCGAACAGCGCATCCGCCCAGGCCGACCACGCTCGCGTAAATCTATCCTCATCACTCCGGTCGTTTGTACCGGGCCAGAACGCGCGGCACGGTTGCTAGCTACAAGCTTGCCAAACCGGATTAAGCGGAACCGCAAGGGCTCGGATTTCATTGAGATTGCATGTGTGCAGTTG
>DATAIA010000531.1:0-4885 GCA_036262895.1 Xanthobacteraceae bacterium | reverse complement strand
ATTGGAGCGGGCCGGAGTCACGGTTGTCGATACGCCGATCGAAATCCCGACCTTATTGTCGCGCGCGCAGGTCGATCTCGCTTTGTCACCGTCGGCGGCATAGGACAGATTGGAGATCCGATGAAGCCGGCCACCAATGCCACGGCCTTGAGGGTGCAGGCTGTCCTCGGATCGAAATTTCAGGTGCTTGAATTCGACGCAAGCACGCGCACGGCGGCCAACGCCGCGGCGGCGATCGGTTGCGCGGTCGCGCAAATCGCCAAGTCGCTCATCTTCCGGGCAGCTCATACCAATAAAGCGGTGCTGATTGTGGCCTCCGGTACGAACCGGGTCGACGAGAAAAAAATCGAAGCACTGATTGGTGAACCGATCACGCGGGCCGATGCGGACTTTGTCCGTGAACAGACAGGGTTTACTATTGGCGGCGTTCCGCCCGTTGCTCACGCCAACAATCCGATTGTTGTGCTCGATGAAGATCTGCTGAAGTTTGATGAGATCTGGGCCGCGGCCGGAACGCCGAATGCCGTCTTCCGGCTTGCTCCCGCGGCACTCTCAGAATTGACCGGCGCTTCGTTCAAACAAATTGCGTGCGGCTGAATTGCCCGCACCATTTCGCCATTGTGACTGCCAGATCTAGTAGTGCTTCGTCGCCACCCGCCCAGCCAATAAAAGACAGGCCGACCGGACACCCCGACACCGTTCCGATTGGAATGGTGACCTGCGGTAAACCGCTCATGCCTGCAATGCAGGTCAGCCGCATCACGCGCACGCGGAATGCATCGAGGTCTTCCGGCGTTGTATCAATCAAGGGGGCAATGCTGGGCGCTGTCGGCAGAGCGAGGATAGTGCCGGGCGGAAGCAGTGTCCGGACATGTTTGCGCGCGGCTTCCATGACAGCCCGCGCGGCTTTTGCATCAGGTTCTTTCACGCTTGATGCGTAGGCCAGTCTCTCTTTTACACCGGGCCCCAGTCTTGGATGTGACTGCTCGATAAACGAACCGTAGATCTGCCAGATTTCCCATCCTTGAATAACGCGAAAAGCCTCTCTCCAGGGATCAAGCCCTTCGGGGGCAACGCGCTTGCGCGACGGTGCCGGCAGGCTGGGTCCGGCGGCAGCAAGCACCTGTTCCACAACTGACGCGACTTCGCGATCGGCATTTTCAAATGCATCGTCTGCGAGGATCAGGCGATCGATTGGAGCAGAGACGCCACCGGCGCCAAGCAGCACTGGTCCAATCCGGCGGAAGAGACCCGGGCTCGACGCAAACCAACCCACCACGTCAAAAGAGTCCGCCATGGCCATGGCGCCTGTGATGTCCACACGGCCATGGGTCGGTCGAATACCATAAAGGCCGCACAGTGCAGCCGGAATGCGCACGGATCCGCCGGTGTCGCTGCCAAGGGCAAAGTCGCAAGCACCGGCCGCCGTTGCCGCGGCCGATCCACTGGATGAACCACCGGGAATACGTCCCGGCGCACGGACATTGTTTGGCGTGCCGTAATGTGCGTTGGCGCCCGTGACGCTGAAGAAAAATTCGTCGCAGATGGTCTTTCCGGTGATGGTCGCGCCTGCATCGAGAATGCGAGCGACGGCGCTGGCATGAGTGCGGGCCGGCGCTTGCTTCGCAAGCCAATCCGGATTGCCGCCGCCCGTGCGCTCGCCGACAATGTCGTACATGTCCTTGACTGCGGCGGTGAGCCCGATAAGGGGGCCATGGCCTGAACCTGATATTGGCGCCTTGATATCGTGCGGCACGAAAAAGCTGCCGCGGGTGGCGCCAGAATTCGGTTCGCTATTTTGATTGGGAGCTTTCATGTCTGCCTATCATTGATAACCAGCCGGATACCCGATGCTGGGGTTCTCACTTACGCCAGCAGGGGTCAGAAAAGATGCACCGCATGGGGAGCAAAGGCGCCAATCCCCATAAAACCAAGGCCGATAAGCCCGAGTCCTCCTGCGATCCACGCGAGAGCTACCAATCCGGTGATGACGGTGGCTGACGCGAGAACGATCCCGATCTCGAATGCGGCGGAAGCCACCTCAAAGTGGTGATATTTGGCAAGCGCCGTATCCCGCCGGCTTTCGGCTCCCTTGGCGCGAGCCGCCAATTCCTTGCGTCCCTCGCCAGTCTCCGGTTCGGAATCGTAGCGCGCGATGGTGTCTTTCCAACGTTTCAGCTGCTTGTCGCCAAGGGCCCGGGCGGCAGGATTTGTTTCCGTGGGCAGTTCGGTTTCAAGGGACTCCGCCGCAGTTCGCAAAGCCGTTGTACGGATCGTTTTGGCTTGGAAAAACGCCCACAAATCTGACGCCTGCACATTATCGCTGATCGCTGCCGTTTGAGCGCCTTTGCCGGCAGCCGTGGCGAAGGCAAGAAACAGGGCCAATACGGCAATCAGCAGGGCGATATTTTTGTTGGAATGCCCCGCATGCTCGATTTCCTCGCCGATCTCATGTCCACTCGCCATGATGCCCCTTAAAGCTTACCGAGCCTGTTTTGCCAGCCTGCAGGCCCACCCTAATGGTGATAGCCGCGTGATCCAGGTTAACGACAAAGTTCACGAATCTGGAACAGGCAACAAATGGGATCAGGCCACACCAAAGCCGGTGGACCGAAACGGATCAGCGATCATAGCCGCCTGAGAGGGGCAAAAGGCCAGGGTTAACGCGGAGGGGTCGGGCTCGACGAGTCGAATCGCACTCGACAAGGAGTTGAATCGCCCTTGTAAGGGGATACGCTAAGTAATTGATTTTTCGCCGAATAAACTGGCGGGAGCGACGGGGCTCGAACCCGCGACCTCCGGCGTGACAGGCCGGCGCTCTAACCAACTGAGCTACGCCCCCGGAATTGCCGCCAATATTCGTATGCGGCGCGGGAGGGGTTGAGATACGAGAGCGACTCCGTGAAGTCAAGGTCATCCCTCCTCGATCCCCCTACCTCCAATTTCAGGAACTTCCGCGCACCTACTAACGTTCGAGGCCCGTAGACGGCCAAGTCCATTAAAGCGATGGAGGGTGTTGATGCGGGTGGGAATGAAGTGGCTTGCTTTTATCTCATTTATTCTCGGCATGCTGTTCCCAGCTGCAGCATCAGCAGAATATGTTTTAGCCCCCGGCGACGTGCTCGAAATCTCGGCCGTCGGATTGCGAGATCTTCGTCAGACCGCAACCATCAATCTGGATGGTCAGGCAGCATTACCGCTGATTGGACCCATTAAAGCCGCAGGCCTCACCCTCCCGGAGGCGCGGGAGAAAATCAAAGAACTTCTTCCAGCCAAGGTTTTCCGTCGCAGAAACGAGGATGGGCGAGAATCCACGGTGGTTTTGTCGCCCGACGAGATTTCGGTCACGATTGCCGAATACCGACCTGTCTATTTGGATGGCGATGTCGCTAAACCCGGCGCGCTGCCATTCCGTGCGGGCCTTAGTGTCCGTCAGGCAATTTCGCTGGCCGGCGGATACGATGCGATGCATTTCCGGGGACGCGATCCATTTTTGGAGTCTGCGGATTTCCGGGCAGAATATTATTCGCTTTGGACGAACTTTGCGAAAGAACAGGCCTTAAT
Organism: Xanthobacteraceae bacterium; assembly: GCA_036262895.1. Classification (GTDB taxonomy): domain Bacteria; phylum Pseudomonadota; class Alphaproteobacteria; order Rhizobiales; family Xanthobacteraceae; genus AP-16. Next base: position 1,321 of record DATAIA010000531.1, on the reverse strand, counting down.
CGCAAGGCTTAAGGCCGAACTTGCCGACCAAGCAACGCTCAATCGCGAGGAGTTTATTGAAACACCAATAACTTCCTCAACGAGCAGGCAGATCGAGCAGATTGAAACTCAAACTCTTCATGCACGAACGGACGACTTCAAAAAGGAGATGGTGCATCTCAATATCGCCCTGAAGCAGCAAGATCGACGAATTGCAGCTCTGACTGAAAGTCAGCAGAAGGAGCAGGAGGGAGCTCAGGCGGATGCTGCCGATCTTGAGGACATGCGGGCAAATTTTAAAAAAGGCGTTATTCCGGTCATGCGGATGACAGAAGCTCGGCGACTTACGTTGTTTTCGGCAACACAGAGCCTGCAAACAACGGCGCTGCTCTCGCAGGTCGAGAAGGAGCGAGAAGAAACAGCCCGCAGTTTGCAGCGAGTGATTGATGAACGACGCATAAAATTGTTGGGCGAACTGCAAGAGGCGGAGGTCAGGATTGAAACGATCCGATCGCGTCTGCAGGGCGTCGGCGACAAGCTGCTGTATACCGGCCTCGTCAAGTCGCAGCTGATTCGAGGAGAGGGGCGCAAACCAGATCTGCAGATCCACCGGGATGCGAATGGACAGCATATGACGTTTGCCGTGGATGAAGATACGCAGCTAATGCCGGGGGATGTGGTTGATGTCGCGCTGCGGATCGAGCAGTTAGCGGCGACCTCGTTATCGCGCTAGTCACAGATTACAAATGAAATGCGGACGCTTACTCCATGAATGACTTTCAAGTCGTTCTCGATCAGGATCCGCGGGCCTCGTTGACAGAACTGGAATGCGCTCCGGCATTTATGGACGGTTCTGCTTACGTCTTTCAGCATCCGCAAATTTTGAGAATCTGGCTCAATACGATTGGTGCGGCTCGGAGCACGAAGCCGTATTTCATCCGGATTATCGGGCCCGAAGCAGATCCCATAGCGGTATTGCCGTTGGGCATCGAAACCAGCGGCACGTGCCGGATTTTGAGGTTTCTTGACGGTGGTGTGAGCGACTACAACGCGCCAATCCCGATCGGAAAGTTCGACGTATTCGAAAGGTTGGACGCAGCGCAGCTCTGGTCTAAAATCATCGAGGTACTCCCCCGGTTTGACTTGGCGCTATTGCACAAAATTCCACGGATGGTTGGGAGCCTGCCAAATTTCCTTGCGCGTCTCAAAGTTGAGCCCCACCATTCGAATGGACACATTGCCACGCTTTCAGGCAATTGGGACAACTATTTCAGCAATCGGCCAAAAAGCTCGCGTACGCAAAAGAACCGGCGATTACGAGAACGTCTGGCGCAATGTGGAT
>DATAIA010000530.1:0-22907 GCA_036262895.1 Xanthobacteraceae bacterium | reverse complement strand
CGATAGCCATCCGCAAACAATGGACGGATCGGCCGATCGATCAGGCGGGAGACCAGGGTTTCTTTTTCAGTCGGCCGTCCCTCGCGCTTGAAGTAACCGCCGGGAATGCGGCCGGCGGCATAGAATTTTTCCTGATAATTGACGGTGAGCGGAAGGAAATCGATGCCGGGTTTCGGTTCCTTCGAAGAAACGACGGTGGCCAGCACGGTCGTTTCGCCGTAGGTCGCCAGCACGGCGCCGTCGGCCTGGCGCGCAATCTTTCCCGTTTCGAGAACGAGCTTGCGCCCGCCCCAATCAAGCTCAACGCGATGGATATCGAACATCTTCAGTTTCTCTCATGGTTTTCGCGAAAGCTGAAAGCCATGAGCAAGACGGCGAGAAGCTGTCCGATGCAGACATGCTGCATCATGAACAGCGTCCGGCGATCCTGCCATGGCCTTGCCAACTTTCGTCGACGGGTATGGGGGCGCGCTCATTTGCACAGTGAGCATGATCTCATTGGAAAACATTTTTCCAATTTTCCGGATCATGCCCTAGCGCCCCTTTCGTTCGGTAGCCGGATTGCTGCCGAGCGCATCGCGGATGCCATCAGCATCCGCACAGTACGCGCGGATAAAGGCCGCGCGGTAACGTTCAGCGCCGAATGCCAAGCCGCTCGATCAGCGTCTTGTAGCGCCCTTCATCGGTGCGCTTGAGGAAGTCGAGCAGTTGACGGCGTTGCGACACCATCTTCAGCAAGCCCCGACGTGAATGGTTATCGTTGACGTGGGCCTTGAAGTGATCGGTGAGCGTGGTGATCCGTTCTGAGAGGATCGCGACTTGTACTTCCGGCGATCCAGTATCGTCCTTGGTCGTCGCATAGGCTTTGATGATCTCAGCCTTGCGGCCTGCTGGAATCGACATCGTCCATTTCCTTTCGAGCGCCGGCGCTGCCTACCAGGCCGGTCAGGTTGAAGACGCGCTTGGGGACGATTTCGCCGCGGTCGACTTCGGCAAGGGCTAACAAGCTGCCCGCCGCCGTAACGTAAACCGTGCCGCCGATAATAGGCGCGTCCCGTCCGCGCATGAGAACGGCTTGGCCCCTTTGGAGCCGGGCCGCATCTGCCCGACTGACGGCCAGCGCCGGGATGTCGTCCAGCGCGGTCTCAACGGGCATAAGCGCGTCGGCGAGGTTTCCCTCGCCGGCTGCGGCTCTATCGCATAGAGCCCCCAGTTCTTCCAGCGAAATCATGTCTTTTTCGGTAAACGAGCCGACGGCGGTCCGCCGAAGGGCTGTCACATGGCCAAAAGACCCCAGTTCGCGACCGAGATCCCGGGCAATGGCGCGGACATAGGTCCCCTTGCCGCACTCTGCCTCGAACACCGCGTGATCCGGGTCCGGGGTTTCCAGGAGGTCGAGCCGGTGAATATCAACCGTACGGGCCTCCAGTTCGACTACCTGGCCGTCCCGGGCAAGGTCATAGGCCCGCTCTCCGTCAACCTTGATGGCAGAAAAGCGCGGTGGAACCTGGGCGATGGTGCCGGTAAAGCGCGGCAGGGCGCTGCGGATGGCATCGATCTGCGGCCGGTTCGAGCTCGTTTCGACAACGTGGCCCTCGGTGTCGTCGGTATTACGCTCCTCGCCCCAGCGCACGCTGAAGCGATAGGATTTGCGGCCGTCCATAACGAAGGGAACCGTTTTGGTCGCTTCGCCTAGCGCAATCGGCAGACAGCCCGACGCAAGCGGATCGAGCGTGCCGGCGTGTCCGGCGCGCTTGGCCGAAAACAGCCGTTTCACCGCGCCGACCGCATGGGTCGAGGTCATACCGATCGGCTTATCGAGGATGATCCAGCCATGAACATCGAATTTGGGCGGTCTGCGCTCTCCGCGCGGTCGCGGGCCGGGGCTTTGGTCAGTGTTCGCCATCGTCGCCTCCGGCGAGATCGCGTTTGACGGCGGGTGAGCGCAGCAATTTGTCGATCCGTTCCGCCTCGTCGAACCGGTCGTCGGAACGAAAACAGATTTCCGGGGCGAATTTCAGATTCACGCGCCGCGCAATGACGCCGCGAAGAAAGCGCTTGTTGCGCTCAAGCGCCTCGATTACTTGCGCCATATCGCGCCCGCCAAGCGGCATGATGTAGATCGTGGCCAGCCGGAGGTCGGGGCTCATGCGCACTTCGGGAATGGTGATGAGGTGCTGTTCGATCACCGGGTCGTGCACGTCGCCGCGCGAAAGCAATTCCGCCAACGTGTGACGAACAAGTTCGCCAACCCGCAACTGCCGTTGCGAGGGCCCTGCGGCTCGGTCGCGACGATTGGCCGGGGACATCGGATCCTCTTCAACTGGTTGAGCGAGAGAGTACCGCGGACCTGTTTGGTGCGGGCTGACGTTCATGCAGATTGCTGCAAGACGTCAGATATGCAGGGGTAAACGCCTGCTTCTCGATCAAAGATGTTCCAAATAAATGGATTGGGGCAGCGCAGATAAGTATTGGACTTATAGACTGCGTTGCACCGTTTCCACGCGATAGCATTCGATGACGTCGTTGACGCGCATGTCCTGATAATTCTCGAAGGCCATGCCGCATTCCTGTCCCGCAAGAACTTCGCGGGCATCATCCTTGAAGCGCTTGAGCTGCGAGAGCTTGCCTTCATGAATGACGACGTTATCGCGGATCAGGCGTACATTTGCTCCGCGCTCGACTTTGCCGTCAGTGACACGGCAACCGGCAACCTTGCCGACCTTCGAGACGGAGAAGATTTCCAGAATCTGCGCGTTGCCGAGCATCGTCTCGCGAAGCGTCGGTGCGAGCAGGCCTGACATCGCCTGTTTCACATCGTCCACGAGATTGTAGATGATGTTGTAGTAGCGGATTTCGACGCCGGCATCTTCGGCCGTTTCGCGCGCTTCCTTATGCGCGCGCACGTTAAATCCGATCACCGCCGCACCCGCGGCCCCAGCAAGCGTGATATCGGATTCCGAAATGCCGCCGACGCCGGCGTGAATGATGCGGGCTCCGACTTCCTCGGTACCGAGTTTCTCAAGCGCGCCGGCAATCGCTTCGACCGAGCCTTGCACGTCGGCCTTGATGATCAGCGGGAATTCCTTGCGGCCTGCGCTCTTGACCTGACTCATCATCTGCTCGAGCGAGCCGCGCTTGCCGGTTGCCTGCGCGACGCTCAACTCGCGCTTCTGCCGTGCGCGATAGCTCGTGACCTCGCGGGCACGTGCCTCGTTTTCAACAACTGCAAGCCTGTCGCCTGCCTCGGGCGTGCCGTTGAAACCGAGCACTTCCACTGGTGAGGACGGCCCCGCCTGGCCGGTCGATGCTCCGGTATCGTTGATAAGCGCCCGCACGCGGCCCCACTCGGCGCCTGCAACGACAATATCGCCCGTGCGCAACGTGCCGCGCTGAATGAGTACTGTCGCAACCGGACCGCGGCCGCGATCGAGTTTTGCTTCGATCACCGTTCCTTCGGCCGGCCGGGTCGGACTGGCCTTCAACTCAAGCAACTCGGCTTGCAGGCTGACAGTTTCCAACAGCTTGTCGAGATTGAGCTTCTTGGTTGCAGAAACCTCGACATCGAGCACTTCGCCGCCAAACGATTCGACTTGCACCTCGTGCTGCAACAATTCAGTGCGCACGCGTTCCGGCTTGGCGTCGGGTTTGTCGATTTTGTTGATCGCGACGATGATCGGCACCTTCGCCGCCTTGGCGTGGGAAATGGCTTCGATCGTCTGTGGCATCACGCCATCGTCGGCGGCGACAACCAGGATGACGAGGTCCGTCACCTTGGCGCCACGGGCGCGCATCGCCGTAAAGGCCGCGTGGCCCGGCGTATCGATAAATGTGATCTTGCCGCCGGATGGCGCAGTGACCTGATAGGCGCCGATATGCTGGGTAATGCCGCCGGCTTCCCCGCCCGCGACGTTGGTCGCGCGGATCGCATCGAGCAGCGATGTCTTGCCGTGGTCGACGTGGCCCATAATGGTGACCACCGGCGGCCGCGACTGCAGCGTTGCCGGATCGTCGGAGACGTCGAACAGACCTTCCTCGACGTCGGATTCCGCAACGCGCTTGACCGAATGGCCTAATTCTTCAGCGACCAACTGCGCCGTATCGGCATCGATCACATCGGTGATCGTCACCATTTGTCCCTGCTTCATCAGCAGACGGATCACATCGACGGCGCGCTCCGCCATGCGGTTGGCAAGTTCCTGAATGCTGATCGCCTCGGGAATCGTTACCTCACGGATGAGCTTTTCTTTCGGCTCGTTGGCGCCTTGTCCCTTCAGCCGCTGCACGCGGCGGCGGAACGAGGCGACCGAACGCTGGCGCTCTTCGTCTACCTTGAGCGCGGTCACGAGGGTGAGACGGCCACGACGCTTTTCAGGGCCGGCGCGGGTTGGCTTAGGAGCGACCGGGGCCGGTCGGGCGGCACCACCGGGGCCGCGGCGCACGCGGGGCGCCTCGTCATCTTCGGCCTCAAGCGGGGCACGGCTCTGCGGAGCGGCCAGCTTTGCTTTGGCCGCCTCGTCTTCACCGAAGCGTTTTTTCGCCTCTTGCTCGGCCTTGCGCTTGGTTTCGTCATCGTGACGGCGACGGTCGTCTTCCTCGCGCTTGCGTGTCTCGGCGGCCTCTCGCTCGGTGCGCTCGCGCCCTTCCCGATCGACCCGGCGGCGAGAGTCTTCCTCAGCTTGGCGGCGCTCCTCGGCTTCACGAACTCTCGCATCGGCCAGCGCGTGCGCGCGTGCGCTGCGCTCTTCCTCGGTGAGGGTCCGCAGCACGACACCCGAAGGCTTCGGGCCGGGAGCTGAGGTCGTCGCGGTCTTGGCCGTCTGGCCTCTGGCGGGTCCACTGCTGCGGACGGCGGCTGCCGGCGCGGGCTCGGCTGGCGCCGGCGCCGGTTCTGCTGCCTTGGGCTCGCTCGGTCCGGCGCCCCGGCGCTTAACCTTTTCGACCACCACCGATTTGGTGCGTCCATGGCTGAAGCTCTGGCGCACGACTCCCTGCTCGACGCCAGCGACGCCACGCTTGAGAGTGAGCGTCTTGCTAGGGGCGACGCTCAGTTTTTTTTCGCCAGGGTTCTTCGTATCAGTCATTCACTATCCATCATCCCAAGAGCGTCCCCGATCAGGCCATCGGCCCAAATGCAGCGGGGGCACCCTGCAAACTCTAATCAGCGGATCCAGACAATTTCGAACCCGCGGTCTCTGTTCAGGCTCTATGGCTTGGATTCCTCGCTTCGGAAACGTTCAAGTTTCCTGCAGCGTGCCAGAAAACCGCTGCTTGCAGAGCCAGCGAGCAGCGCAGCATGTATCACATGTGACCGTCCCAATGCCAAATTCAATTGTGCCGAGGTAAAGGCATCGACAATTCTGGCTTCGTCCGATCCCTCCCCGAACCGCCTTTTGAGGGCCGCGGCAATCTTGCGCACCCCCTCGGCACTGGCATTGGCCGCATGCAGGACCGCCACGACGGGCTCCCCCTCGATGGCGGCTTCAACCTTGGTAAACCCGTTGACAGCGCGGCCCGCCTTGCCGGCGATGGCGAGTGCGTCAAGGGCCGAGCGCTCCAGAAGCTGTTCGACTGACCCGACCAAGTCCGCGGGCACTTGAACCGTGCCTTTCAAGCTGCGGGCAAACGCCTTGCGCTTGACCGCCTCCGCAATGCACGCACGGCTATCGGTTACCCACACCCCGCGCCCGGGGAGTTTGCGCTTCAAATCAGGAATAAGCTCGCCGCTTGGCGCAAGTACAAACCGGATCATATCGTCGACCGGTTTGACAACGCGGGTTGCGACGCAAAGCCGCTCCATGCCGGGCGTCAGGCTCCTGGGCCCGGCATCGCATTCGACTTCATCGGGCGGCATGAGCATGCCCGTGGTTCTATCCCTCTCAGCCTTCTGCTTCCGCAGGTTCGGCATCTTCCTCGGCAGGTTTTGCAAGATCAGCTTCGCTGATCCAGCCCGCTTTGACGCGGGCGTGCATGATCAAGCTTTCCGCTTCCTCACGTGACACGTCGAAGCCGTCGAGCGCGCCGGGATGACGCACGGTTTCTCCATCCTTGCGCTCGGTCCAACCGGAGAGATCGTCGGTTGCGCAGCCTGCAAGGTCTTCGACTGACTTGATGTCGTTCTTGCCGAATGCGACCAGCATTTTCGTGGTGACACCGGGGACATCCTTGACGGCGTCTTCGACGCCAAGTGCCTTGCGCTCGGAATCAAGTTCTGCCTCGACGCGCTCAAGATATTCGCGCGCACGAGATTGCAATTCCTGCGCCGTCTCCGCATCGAAGCCTTCAATGCCAGCAATTTCCTTGTCATCGACCACTGCGAGTTCCTCAACTGAGTTAAAGCCTTCCGAAGCGAGGAGTTGTCCTACCACCTCGTCGACATTGAGCGCTTCCATGAACATGCGGGTGCGGTTCTCGAACTCAGCCTGACGACGCTCGGATTCTTCCTGCTCCGTCAGAATGTCGATGTCCCAGCCGGTAAGTTGCGAGGCAAGCCGGACGTTCTGGCCGCGCCGGCCGATCGCCAGCGAAAGCTGCTGGTCGGGCACGACAACTTCGATACGCTCACGGTCTTCATCGAGCACGACCTTCGCCACTTCAGCCGGCGCCAGCGCGTTGACGACGAAGGTTGGGATGTCGGGCGACCACGGAATGATGTCGATCTTCTCGCCCTGCAGCTCGTTCACGACAGCCTGCACGCGCGAGCCGCGCATACCGACGCAGGCGCCAACCGGATCGACCGACGAATCGCGGGAAATCACCGCGATCTTGGCGCGCGAGCCGGGATCGCGGGCAACCGCCTTCACCTCGACAATGCCGTCATAAATTTCGGGCACTTCCTGTGCGAACAATTTGGCCATGAATTGCGGGTGCGTGCGCGAGAGGAAAATTTGCGGCCCGCGCGCTTCGCGGCGGACATCGTAGATATAGGCGCGGATGCGATCGCCGTTGCGGAACTGCTCACGCGGCAACATTTCGTCGCGGCGCACGATGGCTTCGCCGCGACCGAGATCGACCACCACGTTGCCGTATTCCACGCGCTTGACGATGCCGTTGACGATATCGCCGATACGGTCCTTGTATTCCTGATATTGGCGGTCGCGTTCGGCTTCGCGCACCTTTTGCACGATCACCTGTTTTGCCGACTGCGCGGCAATGCGCCCATATTCCAGCGGCGGCAATGCTTCGGCGATATAGTCATCGACCTGCGCTGCCGGATTGCGTTTGCGCGCGTCTTCCAGACTGATCTGGATTGCATCGTTGTCGATCGTCTCGACCACGAGCAGCAGGCGGGACAATCGCATCTCGCCTGTCTTCGGGTTGATCTCGGCCCGGACCTCGGTCTCGCTGCCATAGCGCGAACGCGCCGCTTTTTGGATCGCATCCTCCATGGCGGCGATGACAATTCCGCGGTCGATTGCTTTTTCGCGGGCGACCGCATCGGCAATCTGCAACAACTCGAGTCGATTGGCACTGACCGCCATCGATCACTCTCCCTTATGCTGGGCGCCGGGCCGGTCCTCGACCGGCACCGCGCCGGAAATTTCCCTGGCGACTGTTTTCTTGTCGATTGGTTTCCCCAGGATTGTCATGATCGGCCGGTTCGGGCCCGCCATCATCCATCGCCTGGTCTGCCTGCTTGCCGCGCCTGAGCGATTCCGTCACCAGTGCGTCGGTGAGCACCAGCTTGGCATCGGCAATATTCTCGACCGGCAGCATGACATCCGCTGCCTGGCCTTCGGCCGCATCGTCGCGGCGAATGTGTGCCGCATCGCCGTCCATGCCAAGCAGTACGCCGCGAAAGCGCCGCCGTCCCTCGGTTGCAACAGCCATTTCCACTTTGACGACGTGTCCTGCATAGCGTTCGAAATCCGAGCGCCGTACCAACGGCCGATCGATACCGGGAGAAGAAATTTCCAGCCGATAGGCGCCGTTGACCGGATCCTCCACGTCGAACACGGGGGAAAGCGCCCGCGAGATCGCCTCGCAGTCGTCAATCGTCATTGTGCCGTCGGCCCGTTCCGCCATGATCTGCACGGTGCAGCCCGCGGTTCCTGAAATTCGAACCCGAACCAGTCGATAGCCAAGCCCCTCCAAAACCGGTTCGGCAACGGCGGCCACACGCGCGGCCGCTCCCGGCTCGACGATAAGCCGCGGTTCAGAACCTGCGCCGGTTTTAGCCGCTTCGACCATTGCTCCGTCCATTGGCTGAACGATCGCTCCGCAGTACTTGAGTTCACGCTTGCATCAGCACTTGCGTCCATGAATCGGGGAGTTTTGCGCCCCGATGACGATCCCGTTTCCGGGCGGGTATGTGCTGAACCAAGCCCTAATAACAAAAAAGAGCGGAACCCGGGGGCCCCACTCTCGATATCCGTTCGGATCCAGTCCGATGGTTATGAGATGTCCTGATGGACAGGCGCGAATATAGCCCTTTGCGACAAGGATGCAAGCTATCCGCTCGCCCTAAAGAGCAAGTTTCTCTCTTACGCGGGTAGGATTTGGCTAACCATTCGTTCAGATTCCCCGCTTAAATTAATGATTATGACGGTCGGACCTTATCAGGCTTCGCCGACCTCTTCCTTTTGGAACTTTGGTTTTGGGAACCGGGATTTTTTGAATGGCAGCCCTCTCCTCGCTAATTCCCGAGCTTGAGGAGGCGCTTACGAACGGATCCTCTACCCGCCGCAATGAGACATTGAGGCGCATTACGGATCTTTTTCTCAGTCAGGCGGGCCGTTTCGGCGAGGAGCACGTCGCGCTTTTTGACGATGTGCTCAGCAGGCTCATCATTGAAATCGAAACCAAGGCGCTTGCGGAACTCGCGGGTCGCCTGGCGCCGGTCGGCAATGCGCCGGTCAAGGTCATCCGGAAGCTCGCACGCGATGACGATATTACGGTGGCGGGGCCTGTGCTGCTGCAATCGGATCGGCTCGATCAGACCGATCTCGTCGATATTGCTCGCACCAAAAGCCAAGCGCATCTGCTTGCCATTTCCAGCCGCACTCATATCGGTTTGCCGGTGACCGATGTGTTGGTCGTGCGCGGCGATAGCGAGGTGTTGCGCAGTGTCGCCAATAATCCCGGCGCACGCTTCTCCGAAACGGGTTTCGCAGCCCTGGTAAAACGGGCGGCACAGGATGGCGCGCTTGCGGAGAAAGTCGGGCAGCGGCCGGATATTCCTCCGCACCTCTTTCGTAGCCTGCTGCTTCAAGCAACCGAAATTGTGCAGAGGCGATTACTCGCTTCCGCGCGGCCGGAAACCCAGGCCCAGATCAAACAGATCCTCGCCAAGGTTTCAGGCGAGATCGGTGCAAAAGCCCCGGCCCCCCGCGACTATGAGGCTGCGCAGCGAAAAGTGTTCGCGATGCGCAGTGCCGGCAGGCTGGGTGAGCCCGAACTTATCGAATTTGCAAAGTCCGGACAGTTTGAGGAGACGGTTGCCGCACTCTCCGCGCTGCTTGCCGTGCCCATCGACATCGTCGATCGTTTGGTCAGCGGCGAGCGCGCCGATCCGGTTTTGATTTTATGCAAGGCCGGGGGCTTTGCGTGGCCGACCGCGCGGGTCATCATCGAGGTGGCTGCCGGCGACCGCCGGATATCGCCAAGCACGTTTGTCAGCGCATCATCGAACTTTGAGCGATTGTCGCTTCCCACCGCGAAACGTGTGTTGAAATTCTGGCAGTTGCAGCCTCAGCCGAAGTCAGACATTGCCGCCGTTCTTTAACTTCGCCTGAAGACCAGATAGCAGGGCGCGCGGCCTTCGCGAACGGCTTTGGCTTCATAGCGCGTTCCGACAAAACCATTCCAGGGCCGGCGCCAATCGTCGGCGCGCGTCGCAGTCCAGGTAAAATTCGGTGAGCGCAGGAAACGCTCAAGCGTCCAGGCGACGTAATCGGGAATGTCGCTGACAAAATGGAACTCACGATCCGGCGCAAGCACGCGCGCGATGGCGGCAATGCGATCATCTTGCACGAAACGTCGCTTCCAATGCCGACGCTTCGGCCATGGATCGGGATAGAGCAGATCAGCGCCCGCAAGAGATTTGTCCGGCAACCAATCAAGCAGCGCGACAGCATCGCCGTGATGCAGCCGGATGTTTGAAAGGCCGTGCTCCTCAATGGCCGCAAGCGCTTTCGCCATGCCGTTGACGAAGGGTTCGCAACCGATGAAGCCGGTGCGCGGTTCGGCGATAGCCTGTGCGATCAGATGTTCGCCGCCGCCGAATCCGATTTCGAGTCGTACCTTTTCGACAGAAGGAGAGAACAGCGCCGCAAGATCAGCGGGGGCGGACTTGGTAAGGTCAATCGCAAGCTTTGGCAGCAACGCGTGCAGGAGGTCGGCTTGATGCGCCCGGAGCCGATGGCCTTTGCGGCGGCCGAAAAAGCCGCGAGGGGCGTCTCTGGGGTCATCCGGCATCGACATGGCATCACTGCATATGGCGTCACTGCATCAAGCAAGTGCAGTGAAAACTAAAGCATGATCCGGAAAAAGCCTGCACCCGCGAAGGCGGGCGTGGGAACCGGTTTCCCCTCAAGACAAACGCAAAGCGTTTGCCACGAGATCATGCTCAAATAAAAGGATAAAGCGCGATGATAATTTAACTTTTCGTCGTGCTCTAGGATCGCGGATCAGAGTGCGCCTGCAGATTTTAAGTTTTAGATCGCGACCCTGCCAGGGTGTCAGGCAATCAAATAGATCGATCGCATGTGATCCAAACTTTGCTGGAGCAGGATTCGTCGGCGAGAACGAACCTGCTCCGGCAATCTAGTTTGTTGGCGGATCAGCGCGCCGCGCCGCGAATGGCGTCGACGAGGTCCGTCTTCTCCCAGGAGAAGCCGCCGTCTGCATCCGGCGCGCGGCCGAAATGGCCGTAGGCAGCGGTCCGCGCATAGATCGGACGATTGAGCGCGAGGTGCGAGCGAATTCCGCGCGGGGTCAGATCCATGACTTCACCCAGCACTTTTTCGATCTTGGCTTCGGCAACTTCGCCCGTACCATGAAGATCGACATAAAGCGAAAGTGGCTTGGCGACGCCGATCGCATAAGCAATCTGGATCGTGCACCGCGAGGCGAGCCCGGCCGCAACGACATTCTTGGCAAGATAACGCGCTGCGTAAGCCGCCGAACGATCGACCTTGGTCGGATCCTTGCCGGAAAAAGCTCCGCCGCCATGGGGGGCAGCGCCGCCATAAGTATCGACGATGATTTTCCGGCCGGTCAGGCCGGTGTCTCCATCGGGACCGCCAATGACGAACTTGCCGGTCGGGTTGACGTGCCAGGTTGTTTTCTTGGTGATCCAAGCCTCAGGCAGCGCTTTACGAACATAGGGTTCCACGATCGCCCGGATATCGTGAGAGCTCAGGTTCTCGTCGAGATGCTGGGTCGAAACCACGATCTCGGTCGCCTCGACGGGCTTCCCGTTCTCGTAGCGGATCGTGACCTGACTTTTTGAATCGGGGCCGAGTGCTTTGGTTTCGCCGGAGCGGCGCGCGTCGGACAGGACCTTCAAGATACGATGCGAGTAATAAAGCGGCGCCGGCATCAATTCCGGCGTTTCCTGGCAGGCGTAGCCGAACATGATGCCCTGGTCGCCCGCCCCTTCGTCCTTGTTGCCGGCAGAATCGACGCCCTGGGCAATGTCCATCGATTGTGCGTGAAGATGCACTTGAATGTCGGCCTTCTCCCAGTGGAACCCGGCCTGCTCGTAACCGATGTCGCGGATCGCAAGCCGCGCCAGGTGCGCCACGTAATCCTTGGTGATGGCCGCGGGGCCGCGGGTTTCTCCCGCGATCACCACGCGATTGGTCGTCGCCAGCGTTTCGCAGGCGACGCGTACATGGCTCGGATCCCAGCCGTGGCGCGGAGCTATGTCGAAGAAAGCATCGACCACTTCATCGGAAATACGATCGCAGACCTTGTCGGGATGACCTTCAGAAACGGATTCGCTGGTGAACAAATAGCTCGTGCGGGACACCGTGAGCACTCCTGGCGAGACGAACCGCTAACGCGCGGCTTTCAATGGTGCGTCCCAAACGCTTGACTGCGATCGATCTGCAGCTCGTTGGGTGAACACACCAGGTGATGACGACTTCGCTCGATGGCGCGTTGACGGACGGAAGCCGGCATTGTCGCGCCGCAAGCACCTGCGTTTCTTGCAGTGTCCCCCATCGGGGTCAAGAGACGGATTGCAACAAAGTCGGCGGGATGATCCGCCGGAAAGCGGCCGGGAAAAGCGGGATCGCGATCGGTTTACGCGATTGCACCGCAACAAAGCCGCGGCGTTTTATTCCTCCTCGCCGGCAATTCCCTGGACGAGATCGACGATGCGGCGGCGAAGCTTGTTATCTTTGATCCGCATGAAAGCCTTGGTCAGCGCAAGCCCATCGGACGTCGCAAGAAACTCCGACACGTAGCTCGGTGAAACAGACTCCTCCGTGCTTCCATTTTGCTCGTGAGGACTTGGTGCGCCTTCAAAAAAGAACGCCACCGGCACCTGCAAGGTATGCGAAATCTGCTGAAGTCGGCTGGCGCCGATGCGATTGGTGCCTTTTTCGTATTTCTGCACCTGCTGGAAGGTCAGCCCCAGGGCGTCTCCCAACTTTTCCTGGCTCATACTGAGCATCATGCGGCGCATGCGCACCCGACTGCCGACGTGCTTATCGATTGGGTTCGGGGCTTTCTTCGCCATGGCATTACTCCAATGCAACCCAGCTCTGACCTAATGTCATGCCAGATGCTGCTGCACAACAATCATTATAGCTTATCCAACGCAATACGTCGCCGAATGCGAGCATTTGCAATGTGAAATTGAGTATCGATTTCTTGCTCGCGGCAAATACAAACAACGCAACTTTGTTTTGCAAAGAAAACAGCACGAATGCAGCTCCTGAAATCTATACCAATGCTCAATATGGACGCGTTGCTCAACCAATAGTAAGCGGTACTATTAGGCAGATCTAATCGCGAAATACGTCAAGAAGTAGACGAAGTGACTATCGATCGCGGCGCCAGCCTCGGCGCACGACAATGAACGCCAGCATCGCAAGTGATAACGCGATGGGAGTATCGCCGAACCGGACATAAAACGGCGGCTCGATGGCCTTGGGAAGTGAAGCATCAATAACGCCCTCGCTGCCAAGCGAGAGGGATTTCACGATGCGTCCATAAGGATCGATGACGGCGGAAACCCCCGTGTTGGCTGCGCGCACCAGCGGAAGTCCGTGCTCGATCGCGCGGATGCGCGCCTGCTGGAGATGCTGATAGGGGCCGACGCTGTTTCCGAACCACCCGTCATTGGTAAGATTCAAGAGCCAGCCCGGACGTTCGCCGCGCGGCACTTCGTCTGGGAAAACAATTTCGTAGCAGATCAGCGGAAGAAAAGCCGGCGCGTGCGGGACCGGCATGGCGCGATGCCGATCGCCGGGAACAAAGCCACCTTGCACTTTGGTCAGTTGCATCAGACCAAGGCTCTCGAGGAAATCCTGAAACGGCAAATACTCGCCGAATGGAACGAGATGCACCTTGTCGTAAACGGACACGAGCGCGCCGGTGTGATCAATGATGTAAACCGAATTATGGGCGCGCACGCCCGAGCCTGCCGGCGCAAGTGTGGCGGGTCGCGCCGCGCCGGTCACGAGCACTGCGCCGTTTGGCAGCAGTGCGGCGATTTGCGCAAGCGCATCGGCCTCGCGAGCAAGGAAAAATGGAAAGGCGGATTCCGGCCAGATCAGGTGCGTGACGTCTTTCATGCCTGCCGCTTCAGGCCCGGTCGCCCGATCGGATAAGGCAAGATACCGGCGCATCACTTGGCTCTTCGCCGCATAATTAAATTTGTCATCCTGCGGCAGGTTGGGCTGCATGATGCGCAGGCGAACGTTGGGAACGAACGCGGTTTGCGCCTGCCCAAGCCGCCATGTGCCGTAACCTGCCAAGGCGATGAGCAGCATCAATCCGGCCGCCAGCAGAAACCAGCGATGCGGCGTTTCCTTGGCGTCGTCGGCAAGCACGGCCGGACTTGCAAAAATCAGCACCGCTAAAAACGTTAAACCCCAAATACCGAATAACGCGGAGCTTTGCGCAAGCGCTAATGGTCCGGTCAGCGCATAACCGAAAGCATTCCATGGGAAACCGGTCACCAGATGGCCGCGCAACCACTCCGCACCGGTCAAGGCCAGCGCCAGCGTAACGACACGCATCGCACCGCGCGTCCAAAGCCAGCGCGCCAGGGCAAATCCGAACCCGGTGTAAAGAGCGAGAAAGGCAGGCAGCCCGATCACGGCAAAAGGTATCAGCCAGGCAAACGTGTCCGCATCGACCAGGAAGGCAATGCCGATCCAGTAGAGGCCGGCGACAAAATAACCGAACCCGAAGCACCACCCGCTCATCGCTGCAGTGACCGCGCCGTTGAAACGTCCCGCACCTGAACCGTCGATGAGCCAGACCGCGATTGGGAACGTCACGAAAAGGATCGGCCAAGCGTTGAAAGGGGCCAGCGCCAACGTTGACGCGGCGCCCGCGAGGCAGGCAATTCCCGCCCGCCGCCATCCCCAGGCAAGCACGACGGAATGAGCAAGGCGAACGAGCATCACTGTTTGATCCAGAGCGTTTTCAAGCGAAAGGCCGCCGGTTCGCGTAAAGAAAACGCGTCCAAACAAAGGCATAGAGCGCGTTCACGATTCCACTCAAAATGAATGCGCTCCGGCTCAGGATGAAGTCTGTTCCGATGAAGAGGCAGACGATTGTTCGGAGCCCTGCGCTTGGTCGCCCTCGTAGCGGCCCTCGCGGCGTTTGCCGGCACGTTCACGTCGGCTGGAACGATCCTTGCCGCGATAAATCTTGACCCGTTTGATTCGCCGCGGATCCGCATCAAGCACTTCAATTTCAAAACCGGCAGGACCCGGCACCAGTTCGCCGCGCACCGGAACACGTCCTACGCGTGTCACGAGATAGCCGCCGAGCGTGTCGACTTCGTCGGCGACTTCGCCCACATCGAAATCAGCGCCGACAATTGCGGTCACGTCTTCGAGACTGGCACGGGCATCGGCGAGAAATGATCCATCGAGCTGATGCATGACCGCCGATGTTTCATCTTCATCGTGTTCGTCGTCGATCTCGCCGACAATTTCCTCCACGATGTCCTCGATGGAAACGAGACCGTCCGTGCCGCCATATTCATCGATCACCAGAGCCAGATGAATTCGGGTCGCCTGCATTTTGGCGAGCAGATCGATGGCGGGCATTGAAGGCGGGACAAACAACAGCTTGCGTATGATTTCCGTTGAGGTAAGCGGCACTCTTAGATCGATCGCCTTGAGATCAAGGCCCGCGGGAATCGGTTTCTTGCGCTTGGAATTCGTTGTGGCGCTCATCGCGGCGCGCGCAGCCATGTAGCCGATCAGATCGCGGATATGCACCATCCCGATCGGATCATCGAGCGTATCGTCATATACGACGAGACGCGAATGGCCGGCCCCTTCGAATACCTTGACCAACTCGCCGATCGGAATGTCGCGTTGCACAGCAACGATATCCGCGCGCGGACTCATGACATCCTCAACGCGTCGCTCGCGCAAGCCCAAGATGTTCTTGAGCATGGCCCGTTCTTCCGGCGAAAATCCGGTTTCGCCGGGAGCCGCGGCATCGAGCACCACTTCCAGATCGGCGCGGATAGAGCCGGCCTTCCAGCCGAACAACGCCCGGAGCATCTGGCCGAACCAGGAGGTGCCGACCTCCCGAAGGATCACGCTTTGCTGCGGGATAGGAACGGGAAGATTTGTTCGTTCGCTTGCCCTGTCGCCTGTTTCGGCGCGACCGGGTGGGTCGCTATCTGGCATCGGGATGGCCTTCAGACTTCGCTCTCATATATCGCGTAAGGGTCGGGAATATCGAGCCGCGAAAGAATCGCACATTCCAGACGTTCCATCACCTCCGCCTCCTCCTCCGATTCGTGATCGTACCCTAGCAGATGTAGAAAGCCATGGACCGCCAGATGCGCAAGGTGGTTGTCAAAAGATTTGGACTCGGCACGTGCTTCACGCTCAAGCGTCTCATAAGCGATGGCAATGTCGCCGAGCGGCGCCGGTTCTTCGGGCGTAGCGGATTGCGCGGCCGGAAACGACAGCACATTGGTCGGCTTATCAATGCCGCGCCAGTTCCGGTTCAGAATCCGAATGGCTGCGTCATCGGTAAGCAGGACAACCACTTCGCTGTTCGCCGCGATCCTGGCTTGGGTATCGGCCGCGGCGGCGGCGATTGCCCGATGCAGGATTGATTCCGCCTCAGGGCACGCTTCCCAAAGCGGAGACGACACCATCACATCGACAGTCGGCCTGTTTGCAGGATCGCTCATGTCCGTGTTGTCGGCTTGCGGGCCGTTGTTGATGCCTTCGCATCGTAAGCTTCGACGATTCGCGCCACCAATTCGTGGCGTACGACATCTTCATGAGAGAAGATCGTATGTCCGATGCCTTCGACGCCGGTGAGGACCTGCGTTGCTTCCGCAAGGCCTGACGTTTGCCCTGGCGGAAGATCAACTTGGCTTGGATCGCCGGTCACGATCATGCGGCTGTTTTCGCCAAGCCTCGTCAGGAACATCTTCATCTGCATCGTGGTGGTGTTTTGCGCCTCGTCGAGGATCGCAACTGCATTCGCGAGCGTGCGGCCGCGCATGAAGGCAAGCGGCGCAATTTCGATTTCGCCCGTCTGCAAGGCGCGTTCGACAATGCGGGCATCCATGAGATCGAACAGCGCGTCGTAGATCGGGCGGAGATAGGGATCGACCTTTTCGCGCATATCGCCGGGAAGGAATCCCAGGCGCTCGCCGGCTTCGACCGCCGGCCGCGACAGAATGATCCGGTCGACTTCTTTGCGTTCGAACAATGCAACCGCATGGGCAACGGCAAGCCAGGTTTTGCCCGTGCCCGCGGGTCCGGTTCCGAACACGAGCGTATTGCGCTTGAGCGCGCGCATATAGGCATCCTGCCCGGCAGTGCGGGCGCGCACGAGGCGCTTGCGCAAATTGAGTTCCTCGAATTGCGCGCGCGCCGTTGCAGGATCGATATCGAATAATGAGCCTTGCGCAATCGCAAGCCGGATTGCGCCGTCAACGTCGCCCGGGTTGAGTTCGCTGCTGCGCTTGACGTGTTCATAGAGATTTTCAAGCACCCGGCGCGCCTGCTCGCAGGATTCCCGCGTCCCGGCAAGCGTCACCTGGTTGCCGCGGGAATCCGCCACCACGCCAAGCCGCCGCTCAATTGCGGCAAGGTTCTGCCCGTATTGGCCAAACAAAATGGAAGCGAAGCGGTTGTCATCAAAAGTGACGACAATTTGAGTAACAGCAACCTGGGTTGCCGGCTGCACGCCGGAGGAAATCGATGATCCGTTGTTCGCTTTCGTCCGCAATCGTTAAGCTCCTGCTGCTGCCAACTCCAATGGTGCACCACTGTTATTTTTTGCCGGGAGAATGTCTCCAAACAAACTGTTTGGACCCATTGCCGTCACTTTGACCGGAATGATTTCACCAATCAGGGCGTCGGTCGTCGAAATATTGACTGGCTGCAAATAAGGGGAACGTCCGACCATTTGTCCGGGATAGCGGCCGGGTTTCTCGATCAAGACGTCGAATGTCATGCCGCGGCAATTGGCATTGAAGGCTGCGTGGTGCCGGTCGATGACGGCCTGCAGGCGCGCCAAACGCTCGGCCTTGATTGCTTCCGGCACTTGTTCGACGAGCTCGGCTGCCGGCGTACCCGGCCGCGGCGAATATTTGAACGAAAACGCTCCCGCGAAGCCGACGTCTTCGACCAGGTTGAGCGTTTGTTCGAATTCCTCCTCGGTCTCGCCGGGAAAACCGACAATGAAGTCGGAGGTGAGCGCAATATCGGGCCGCACTGTGCGCATCCGCTCGATCAGCGCAAGGTACTCGGCCCGTGTATGCTTGCGATTCATGGCATCAAGGATGCGATCCGACCCCGATTGCACGGGCAGATGCAGACAAGGCATGAGTTGGGGTAAATCGCGATGCGCCGCGATCAAATCCTCGCCAAGATCGCGCGGATGACTTGTCGTATAACGAAGACGCGCAATGCCGTTGATTGCGGCAATCCGCTCAAGCAGTTGTGCGAGCGACCACGATGAACCATCCGGGCCTTCGCCATGATACGCATTGACGTTCTGACCGATCAGCGAGACCTCGCGAATTCCCGCATCTGCAAGCCGCGTCACTTCGGCGACGATCCGCGCCACAGGTCGTGAAACTTCCGCCCCGCGCGTATAGGGAACCACGCAGAAGGTGCAGAATTTGTCGCATCCTTCCTGGACAGTGACGAAGGCGGTCACGCCGCGCGCCCGCGCGGCGTCGCGGCTCGGCGATTTAAGAAACTCAAACTTATCTTCGACCGGAAATTCGGTATCGACCACGCGCCGTCCCTCTTCCGCGCGAGCGACAAGTTCCGGTAGGCGATGATAGCTTTGCGGCCCGAACACAAGATCAACAACCGGCGCACGGCGGATGATCTCTTGGCCTTCTGCCTGCGCGACACAGCCCGCAACCGCGACCATCACCCGCCGCCCCGCAAGGGCTGCTTCCTCCCGCATTTTGCGAACGCGCCCGAGTTCCGAATAGACCTTTTCGGCGGCCTTCTCGCGAATGTGGCAGGTGTTGAGGATGACGAGATCGGCCTCTTCAGCCGTCGCCGTTTCAATGAAGCCTTCGGGTGCCAGCATGTCCGCCATACGATGGGAATCGTAGACGTTCATCTGACATCCGTAGGATTTGATATGGAGCTTGCGGGGTCCGCTCATGCCGTTCGGGTTGATGTCGATTCAGGCCGCGGTTCGACGTGTAGAACCTGCCGCGGGCGCATATCGGAGCATTCCGGCGCTTGGGGCATCCCATTCTGGTCGCGATCTTCGCGGTAATCTACCGACTTTTCCGCCCGAAAGGAATGCCCGCCTTCGCCTCGCTGCGATGTAATGCCGGACAGTCCGCCACGCAATGCCGAACTGGTCATCCTGCGTACGGTCGTCTCCAGCGCTTTGGCGAGCGATTTCCGGTCGAGGGCACCGCCATAGGCTATCGGGTCGCCGAAAGTAACCACGATATCGAAAGCGCCGAGCCGAATGATGTCCTTAAGATGGGGCATCAGGTCGAGGTCTCCGTACCAGGCGACCGCCGGTCGAAATTGCCGGCCGAGCGGCAGTCCCTGCCAGGCAATGGCGGCAATCGATGTCGGTTGAATGAAGACCGGACTTTGCTGCCATTCCTCTTGGACAATCGTGTCTTGGACATTCGGGTCTTGGATGCGTGCGTCCTGCGCTGCTCCAACCAGCGCTGAACGAAACGGCAGCACGCGATTGCCGTCACTGGAAGTGCCTTCCGCGAACAGCACGACCGGATCGCCCTCGGCGAGGCGACGAACGATCTGCGCGTTGACTTGGGCCGTTTTATGCCGGCGTTGGCGGTCGACAAAAATCGATCGTTGCAGACGGGCAAGCCATCCGAATACCGGCCAGTTTGCAACGTCGCTTTTGGCGATGAATACGACAGGCGCGATGGCGCCGATCACGCAGATATCAAGCCAGGACACATGATTTGAAACAATCAGCAGCGGACGATCGATTGCGGGTATCCCGCGCAAATGGATACGGATTCCAATCAATGCGCAAACCAGGCGATGATAAAATACCGGGAGCGACCGGCGCATCGGTAGACCTAACGTCACTGCAACGGCTTGCAGGGGCAATAGCACGATCGTTGTCAGGATGATTGCAGCGGCAATCAGGGGCAAGCGCAGCATCAACGCTTGGCTTTGTCTTCATCGAGTGGCAGCGCATAAAGCTCCAACCGGTGATCGACAAGACGGAAACCAAGCCGGCGCGCAATTTCGGTCTGCAATCGTTCGATTTCTTCCGAGCGGAACTCGACCACCTTGCCTGTGCGCAAATCAATCAGGTGATCATGGTGCGTGTCGGGAATTTGCTCGTAGCGCGACCGGCCGTCCCGGAAATCGTGGCGCTCGATAATGCCGGCATCCTCAAACAGTTTCACCGTGCGGTAGACCGTCGAGATCGAAATGTTCTCATCGATCGCCGCGCAACGCCGGTAAAGTTCTTCGACGTCGGGATGGTCGATCGCTTCCGCAAGCACGCGCGCAATAATGCGGCGTTGTTCCGTCATCCGCATGCCGCGCGCGGCACACTGGTTCTCGATAATGGTCGATTTTGACTCGGACAAGGTTCAGGCTCGTCGAAGCACGTTTGTTGCACTCGGTATTACTATTCCGGGGCTTATCATATTAAGGGCACTTGTCCACGTCCATCCGGCAGGCGCGAAGATCAAACAAGGTCGCGCCGCAAGATCAGCGCTGTTGCCGCCTGGTTATTGGTGCGCGGATAATAGCCTTTACGCCGGCCGACTTCCCGGAACCGTGCATGCGCATAGAGGCGGCACGCGGAGGCATTATCTTCCTCCACTTCAAGAAAAACCGTTTTTGTGCCAAGGCCGGCAAGTCGCCGCAAATGAACGTCGAGCAGTCGTCCCGCAATGCCGCGACCGCGGTGGGACGATGCAACTGCTACGGAAAGAATTTCGGCTTCGCCGGAAACCATGCGGGACATGATAAAGCCGATGATGCTGCGCCCTGCCCGCGCGCAATGGGCAAGCACGTTACGCTCGATGAGCAGCCGCTCGAATTCGTCTTCGCTCCAACCGCGGTGAAATGAGGCCGCGTGAAGGACTGCCAATCGCGGTGCATCGCGCGTATTTGCTTCATTGACGGTGGGCTCGCCGCGGCCAAAGAAGCGTCCCAGCCAATTCCTCACGGATAAACTCGTCATCGGCGCGGCAGCCGCGCCGCATCCTGGGGACGCGCATCGGGCAACCGCAGATAAAACGGTTTCGGTAATGCTTCGGTCACTTCGGCTGCCGCCCCAAGCCGTGCAACCCATGCAATATCGGGGGCCGCTGAAGCCTCGACTTGCGGGCGGGGCGCGTCGGGCGGCCATTCCGCCTCCAGCACTGTCGCCGCGGAGCCGACCAGAATGGCAGGCTCGATCGCAACCGAACGGATGGTCTCCGGAATGGAAATGATCTGCGCCGGAATCAAAATCTCGCCTGCGATCCCGAAGACCTGCAAATAAACATGGTCGTGACGGGCATCGATGGCGGAAACGACATTTCCCGTTGCGCCGCGCGCGATGCTGGGCACCGCGAATGCGGACAGCGTCGAGATGCCGACCGCCGGCTTGCCTGCAGCAAGTGCAATCCCGCGAGCGGCGGAAATGCCAACGCGCAAGCCCGTGAAGCTGCCGGGTCCCACAGTCACGGCAATGCGATCAAGATCGTGAAATGAAAGTGTGGCGTGATCCATCACGCGCGCCACCAGCGGCATCAATGCTTCGGCGTGGCCGCGGGACATTGCAATTGATTCAGAAGCGAAGATTTCGTCCGCTTTGCTGTCGAACACGGCGGCCGAGCAGGCACCCAGTGCGGTATCGATTGCGAGTACACGCATGGGTAAACTGCCTTGAGAAATCGCTGGCGATAAAGATTAGACCGGGCGCACTTCAGTGACGTCGGGCACGAAATGGCGCAGCAAATTTTGAATGCCGTGCTTGAGCGTCGCGGTTGAAGACGGACAGCCGGAGCACGAACCTTTCATCGCCAAGTAGACAATACCGTCCTTGTAACCGCGGAAGGTAATGTCTCCCCCGTCATTGGCGACCGCAGGCCGGACACGCGTTTCGATTAATTCCTTGATGGTGACGACCGTCTCGGCATCCTTGCTGTCGAAGAATTCGTCTGCCGTCTCGGTTTCATGATCGGCATCCGAACCGACGATCGCAGCGCCTGACATGAAATGTTCCATGATGGCGCCAAGAATAGCCGGCTTGAGTTGCTGCCATTCGCCGTCGGTTTTGGTGACGGTGATGAAATCCGTGCCGTAAAACACGCCGCCGACGCCCGGAATTTCAAAAAGCTTTTCGGCAAGCGGCGACTTCGCCGCAGCCGTCTGATCCGGCATATCGAGCGTTCCGGAGGATAGCACGGTGCGTCCGGGGAGGAATTTGAGGGTCGCGGGATTAGGCGTCGCCTCGGTTTGAATGAACATGTGGTTGGCTCCATGGTCGCCGCGGGTTCAAAGGCCCGCGTGGCCGATTGAGACGATTTCAGCCCTATTAAGTGGTCATTTCTGCTCAAAAGGTCAATCCGGCAGTGGCCCGGCTTGGTAAGCTTACCGAAATCATGTTTCGACCTCTACCGGGATTGCTACCTGTGCCTGGACAGGTGTGTAGATGTCGATATCAGATCCTGGTGCGCGAAGTGTGACAATCAAAGCGTATCGAGCTAAGGCATCAAAGCGTTCCAAGTATGGTTTTTCTTTCCACCAACCGCCTACTGGGAAAATCCCGATTGCGTCGCGCTCAGCAAGATCGGCTGCTATGCCACGCCAAATGTCTGAGTGAATTGAGCCGCGGTCACGGAATGAGCCGAGCAACCATTCTTCGGTTCCCGGTGTAGCTAAACCGCCTTCTTCTTCGTCCCGAGCAGCTTGGTTAATGCGAGCTCGAAATTCATTGGACGATTCGGTGGCGGTTTTTACGCGGAAGCGCAAGCCGTGCGAGGCGTAGCGGTGACGACGAGTCCATCCACGTTCGCCAGGATTTGGCTCGATAAAGTATGAGAGAGTGACACGTAGCTCGACTTGCGCTGAGCCCAGCCTCCTCAACTCTTCCCGTGGCCACGGTAAACGGTGCAGTTTCATATCGCGCGTCTTGGTAGAATTGCCGTCGCGCTGAAACGGCTGCAAATAGTCCTCTACGATTAATGTCAGATCATTACGCGTTGATAAGAGTGCACGTTTAAGGTCTGGAACACCATAGCCGTAACGTCGTACGAGCGCCTGGAT
>DATAIA010000529.1:0-2312 GCA_036262895.1 Xanthobacteraceae bacterium | reverse complement strand
AGGGCCGGTCTTGCGACCGGCCCTTTGCCTCAGATCTGAAAGGATCCCCGTTACGCAGCGCGCTTCTTGCGACGGAGGCCGAGACCGGCCAGACCGGCGCCCAGAAGGGCGATGGAGGCGGGTTCCGGAACCGGTGCAGTCAGCGAGTCGAAGCCAAAATGGACGGTCGACCCAGCGGCCGTACGGGTTGCCGAGAACGTCCAAGCGACCGGTGTATCGTCGTAGCCAGCCATCTTGAGCGTGCCCGTGCCCGACAAGTCGAGGTGGGTGGCCGTGCGCGGCAGGCCGATGTCGATGTCCGTCAGATCGAAGGTCAGCGTGCCCGCGTCAACCGTCACAGTATAGAAGTTCGGAATCGCAACGAACGGATCGAACACCAGGTCCGCCATGCTGACGGTCGTTCCGGCCGCGACCGTCATGTCTCCACCAGAGTCAGACACGCTGGCAAAGGTGAAGTGGAACGAGTGGTTCGTGGCCAGAGAGGACGTGTCACTCGTTTCCGCACCGGTGATGGTGATGAATCCAGTGATAGGGCTTGCATAGGCAGACGCCGATGCGGCCAGGGCTCCAGCGGCGATCGCTGCTGCAGCTAAGAAGTTTTTGATACCCATTTTTTTACCCTTTCAGAACCCAACGCACGCCCCATCGGGCTGCTGATCCTTTGAAAGCATGGGCCGTGCCAAGCCAGGGTTTCTGCGGTTTTCGCGGCGGTTAAGGCGCGGATGTAAAGAAAGTGTAAACGCACTCGACACAGGTTATTTATGGTTAACGCTATCCGGAAACCTGCGTAACTACTTGTAATAAAACCCCTATCCGAAACATCTCCAAAATTGTCTTCTTGCAGAGGTTCACCATGCGCCGCTCATAGGAGAAGAGGCAGGGCTCTCAGAAACGAGAAGGTTATGGGGCGTGGTCAGGTTGCAGCCCGCCTCACGCAATTTCATCGGACGTGTTCCCTGTCCACATCTGTGCTATTCAGTTGTTTTGATTGCAGAAATTTGATCGCGCAAATTTAACTATAAGCAAATTCTCTTGGTTATGGTGCAAATTGGCAGGCAACTGGGGCCTTCAACTGTTCACGCCACGGACTCTGGCGGCCGCCGAGGCCGGGGACGTGGTAATGCATCGGTGCCTGAGCCTTGACTGGCCACACCCGGCGCGGCGCAATCCGCCTCGCGCCGGACAATTAGCAATAGCCGGAAAGTGGGTTGATGAATCTCAAGAGAATGGCGAAAACGGCCGCCCTGCATAGTGGCGCCTTCAGCCTGTTGCACCGGCTGCGCAACCGCGAGTCACTGACCGTATTGATGTTCCACAGGGTACTGCCGGCCGAACCGGCAAAGCGTCTCTGTGCCGACCCCGAATATACGGTGACGCCCGACTTGCTGGGGGAGGTGGTTCAGTTCTGCAAACGCCATCATTCCCCGGTGGGCCTCGAAGACGTTCTGGCGTCGCGTGAGCGCATCCGCCCGCTGCCGCCGTATCCCGTCCTCGTGACCTTCGACGACGGCTGGCGCGACAACCTTGACCATGCGCTGCCGGTGCTGGAGCAGGCGGGCGTGCCGTGGGTGCTATTCGCAGCGACGGAAGCGGTGTCGGAGCCGGCTGCGTGGTGGCAGGAGACGCTGCTCTGGGCTTTGCGCTCGGGCCGAGCGTCTTATGAGGAATTGTGGGCTGCCGCATCGGGGGATGCCGGCGTTCGCAGCGAGCCGCGCAATCCGCCGCACAGCCTGTCGTTGCTTATGCGTTACGGCGCATTGCCTGAAGAAAAACGCAAAGCGGCTCTCGATCCTTACACCACGACGCTTCGCGAAGCCCTCGACGGCAACATGGCGCTCAGCGCGGCGGATCTCAGGGCCATGCGCCAGAAGGGCGTGGGCATCGGCGCTCACGGTTACTCGCACTTGCCGCTTTCGCTGGTAGACCGTGCCGAGAAGGATATCGTTGCCGCGCGCGATTGGCTGACCGCCAATGTCGATGTCACGACGGAGAATACAATTTCGTTTCCGCACGGACGTTATGACAGCCGTGCGGTCCGCGCGGCGCGAGATGCTGGCTATCGGCTGCTGTTCACCAGCGATCCCGTTCTCAATCCTTGCCCAGGCGGTTGGCTGTCGTCGGATATCGTCGGACGCATTCCTATCGCGACCGGCGATGTGGCGGGGGCAAACGGAACCGTGAAGGGTGAACGGCTGGCGCCATGGTTGTTTTTGCGCGAACGGACGGTTCTGTCGATCTAACTGCCTGGCTGTACCTTGCGCATTTGTCGGATGCGCCATTCGATCGATTGCAACGCACGATCGAGAAACCCG
>DATAIA010000528.1:0-4932 GCA_036262895.1 Xanthobacteraceae bacterium | reverse complement strand
TCGGTCGGATCGCGGTCGCGCGCGCTCAGTCGGTAATGACGACGATGCCCGTTGGCTCGCCGAGCGCCTCCACCGTTCGGTCGGCAGCTCTGTCAATGTGTACCCGAGGTTCCTTGGGTGGTTGCTGCTCGTTATACGTGCCAGGCCCGTAGAACTGTCCATAGCGCAGCACAGTACCGCCCTCGGCGAGAGTGGAACGCTCCAGTTCTGCGACAGCTTGGGCATCGGGCCCTTCAGGTAATTGCCAGGCGACGCTTTGAGCCAGAATTTTCGGCGACCCGCTCCGCCGCGCGGCCTCGATCAGATTCCGGGTTCCCTCGGTTCGGATGCGAGCGTTCAGATCTGCGAGTTTACTGATCTGCGCTGCATCATCCGGCAGATCGGTCAGTTCGTTCAGCACGACGTCCGGTTTGAAGTCATGAACCGCCTGAATAAGTGCCTCCCGGTCGAAGACATCACAAAGAATCGGTTCGGCACCGAGGTGTCTCAGTAACTCCATTTTGCTGGGAGAGCGCGTCATGCCGCCGACTACGTGCCCGGCCTGAACCAACCGCGGAATAAGACGCTGCCCAATCACGCCAGAGGCGCCGGCAATAAATATTTTCACACCATCATTGTAGGCCTCGCCTCGTGACGACGGCAAGCGGCACCTTCTCGTCGTGCTGGCCTCATCGGCCGGCGCGCTCGCAGTGCGCAATGTGAGCCGACCGATGTCCGTTTTGGGTCATTAGCGGACTCTCTTCGCAGCATCATTCGACGTCCGCTTTTTGCCCCCGCAAGCGGACATCCAGGCAGAAGCGTTGGCTGGAGTTCATGATGCGGCCGTGCAAATGATCGATACTTCTGTTGTGCGTGCACCAGGATGGGTCCTGCATCGCGGGCAACAGGGTCGAGCGGTTTCAATAAAATTAAGCATTGTCGGCGTCGCTACGCGCTACGACAAGCTCGCAGCCAACTACCTTGCCTTGGTGA
The DNA here is from genome assembly GCA_036262895.1 of Xanthobacteraceae bacterium. GTDB lineage: Bacteria > Pseudomonadota > Alphaproteobacteria > Rhizobiales > Xanthobacteraceae > AP-16. The sequence goes on along the minus strand of DATAIA010000528.1, from coordinate 3,960 downwards.
AGCTCGCCTGCATTCGCCTATGGCTACGCGTTTATAAGTTCACGACCTGGTGAACGCGTAATAGGCGCCACGCGCCCTTGGCACTTGATGTCTCCAAACCTTTGATCTTCACTCGCCGCCTTCACTTCTCGTAGTTCTTTCACCCGAATTTCCGCTGGGCCCCTGATGGGGAAATGCATCAGGTAAACCCTCGAGTCGTTGATTCCCACGTTCCAACCCCATTCACATTTTCGGTGGCCATAAAATGTTTTGAAAGCGATCTTACCGATGAAGCAAACTACTTTCGGCTTGCAGGTCCGAATGGTTTTTAGCACCCGTCTGATGCCCGGCTTGTCCTCTCCATTTTTTAAATGAGTCACATCTATCGTCGGACGATCTACGAGATTCAGAAAATTCAGCCCGTATTCTTGTACGAACTTCGTGTCGTAGAATCTTTTTAGCAATCGGTCGTCTTTCAGATCGCTCTGTGCTTCGTCGATCAAACCGGCTAGGTTCAGCAGATACCAAAACATCTTGTTGTTGGAAAACGGGACACCGCGCTTATAAGAACCGGGATGCGGATTGATACCCACAAATAGTATTCTCGCATTTTTCGACGTTTTATACGCAATCATTGAGGTCACCAGCGCGGGGACAAAGGATAAAAAGACGACGCATGGAAGGTGCGAGCCTAGCTCAACCCCATGGGCACCTTACCTACTGTCCCAGAATCAGCTTTCTCAGTTCGACGGCATCGTTGTGCTTCTCGTCATGAGCTGAATACACCAACGTGATGGGACCGTGCCGTGCAAGGGACCGCAGTTGATCGAGAAGATCGCTGTTCTTGTGTACCTCCTGCGCATAGCGGCGACGAAACTCATCCCACCGGGCGGGATCATGGCCGAACCACTTGCGAAGCTCGGTGCTGGGCGAGATGCCCTTCATCCATTGGTCGATGGCGGCACGTTTCTTAGTGATCCCACGTGGCCACAGCCTGTCGATTAGGATCCGCGTTCCGTCGTCAGCTGCTGGAGGTTCATAGGCGCGCTTCAGCTTGACGTTGTCGGTAGAAATTCTATTTTTCATTGGAGTCTATCCAATCTTGGATCGCGTCGCCGCCTCGACTTTTTCTCGTGCTTATGGCGGCTCAATTCTGCACTCGCTAGATTTTTTAATGAGGCTAACGGCTGATCGACGCCAGTGGCGCCGATCAGCTTGAGGAGGGCTGCTTATTTTGGGGAGTGATTGCCCCGTAGCCTCCTTTAGTACACTTCGTCGGCCACTATATTGATGTCCACCACATTACCGGTGACCAGGCCGAGTTTGCAGGCTGCCAGGAACTCTGCCTGTGAAACCTTGCCATCCTGGTTAGTGTCGGCTTGGTGGAAGTTCGTGACGATGCCCTTCGCATTCACTGGCAGGAGGCTATCGTGGCCGCGGTGAAAGCGAGTCTGCTCGTCACCGGCAGCTTTGTTCCAGGCCGCCACGCAACTGGATTCACTCAACACGGCATTTGGGCGACCGACGGTGGCAGCATCCGTGTCCGCAGCGAATGCGGAACCGGTGCCGAGTAGAATTATCAAACTTGCAAACGCTGCGGATTTCATAGCTCAAACTCCTCTATAAACATGCATCATGGATGCATCTTTGCATGCGGGGCGATAAAAAGCAATAGACAAAATACATGTTTTCGCTTATGACCGTGAGGAAGCCAGCCGTGCTCGAGTTTCGCGCAGCGAGGAGACATCATGTCCGAGACGCTTTACCCTTCATCGACTGGCGCTTTAGCCGAAGCGCACAAGCAGCTTGCGCCAGAGCAGCACGACGCATTCCAAACATTTAGCCGGAAGGTCTTCGCCAATGGTGCACTGGCGACCAAGACGAAACAGCTGATCGCCGTCGCTGTCGCCCACGTCACGCAGTGCCCCTACTGCATTCGCGGTCACACCAAAGCGGCTATACGCGAGGGTGCGACACGCAACGAGCTGATGGAAGCGATATGGGTCGCAGCCGAGATGCGCGCAGGTGCTGCGTATGCACACTCGGTCCTGACCCTGGACGAAATGGAAAAGGAGCCATTCCGCTAACGCGCTATCGCCACCGAATGACTCTGGTTGACGAATCCTCGGCGAGATCCCATGTACGGACCATGACCTGCAAAGTGGCCTTTCATTTGCGACTTCCCCCCGCGGGAACTGACGCCGCAGGCATCTAGCCCCGGCGCAGCGCTATACGCGCGCCCCGGGGACCTCCTCCTTTAGTTCATCGTGAATTCGCTGCCGCATCCGTGCGGCTGCACAACAAGTCTGTCGCAGCTCCGTATTGGAGTCTGCGCGTCAGACCGCTCTGTTACCAAGACGCGACTGGCGGAACACCATGAGGTTACCCAATGGCCATTCAGGTTACGATGGATGCACTGCCGCGCATCCTTATCAGCAAGGCCGAAGAAAAGCGGCTGACGGCGATTGCTACCGCGGCGTCACAGCGCGTGCCGGAGGCATCTGCGGCGCTTCTTAGCGAACTGGAACGTGCTGAGGTTTTGCCCGAGATGGCAATGCCCGCTGATGTGGTTCGCATCGGCTCGATCATCGAGTTCGAGGTCGATGACGGCCGGCGTCTGAAGGTGCAACTGGTCCTTCCAGAGAACGCCGACATCAACGCTGGAAGAATTTCGGTTCTTACTCCTGTTGGGGCGGCGCTGATCGGGCTCTCGCCAAGCCAGGTCATGGAGTGGTCAGGGAACGACGGGAAGGAACGCGTCCTAACGGTGCTTGCAGTCTCCCGCCCGCAATCCGACTGACGCCGGGGAACGCTGACGGAGGGAATACCCTCCATTGTCAATAACGAGGAACATTGTCATGAGCTCGAATGTGCATGCGCTCGAACTGGGGAGGGCCTCGAAACGCGTCGATGTCGGTCGGCCCGACAGAGCCGATGTCGAAGCGGCGTTCCGGACGATTATTCGATGGACGGGGGATAATCCGGAGCGACCCGGATTGATCGAAACTCCGGCTCGCGTCGCTCGTGCCTTCGACGAATTTTTTGCCGGCTATGGCCAGGATCCCGCGATGATCTTGGAAAAGACCTTCGAGGAAATCGAAGGCTATGATGAGATGATCATACTTCGTGGCATCCGCTTCGAGAGTCATTGCGAGCATCATTTGGCGCCGATTACCGGTAAGGCCTGGGTCGCGTACGTGCCGAGCGGCCGCGTCGTCGGGATCAGCAAGCTTGCCAGGGTGGTGGATGCTCACGCGAAGCGCCTGCAAATTCAGGAAAAGATGACGGCCCAAATTGCCAACACGATTGACGAGGTCCTCAAACCTGAGGGGGTTGGCGTCATTCTAAAGGCAACGCATCACTGCATGACCACGCGCGGTGTGCACAAGCCTGACACAGACCTGGTCACGAGCCGAATGCTGGGCTGCTTCCGTGACAATTCGCTGACACGGCAAGAATTCCTCAGCATGATTGATTGAGGCCGAAGCGCTGCAACCGAGGCAACGCAAACGATGCGATTCTAGATCGCGAAGGCAGAGCACGATGGTACAAGAAGAGACGAAACTCACCGGTCCAGACCTTACCCAAGGCATCGCTCTTGATGAGCTCTCAGATGGCGGGATGCTCGTCGGTCATGCGGGTGACGAGCAAATTCTCCTGGTGCGCCGCGGCAGCGAGGTGTTCGCAGTCGGTGCCCAATGCACCCATTATCAGGGGCCTCTCGCCGAAGGTCTTTTGGTTGGCGACACGGTGCGTTGCCCGTGGCACCATGCCTGTTTCGATTTGCGCACGGGAGAGGCCCTCCGGGCTCCGGCGCTTAGCCCAATAGCGTGTTGGGACGTCGAGCAACGCGATGGGATGATCTCGGTGCGCAGCAAGCGCAAGCGGCCAAAGCCGAAACCCCGTGACAATGCGACCGCCGAACCGGGAAAGATCGTCATCATCGGCGGCGGTGCGGCCGGATTCGCCGCGGCCCAAATG
>DATAIA010000527.1:0-6396 GCA_036262895.1 Xanthobacteraceae bacterium | reverse complement strand
CGCGCTCCTGCAGCAGCGCCTGACAGATCAGATCGTCGAACGTGCCGTTGAAATTGCCGCGCCGGTACAGACGCGACTCGGTCTTGCCGAGTACCCTTGAGAGCTCGGTCGCGAAGGGTTTGCGCACCTCGGCGATCTTGGCAGCCATCTCCGCATCGGAAGCGATGACATCTGAAAACAGCGGAATGAGCTTGTAGCGGAATGCCTTGACCTCACCGTCGCGCACATCGAGATCAAGCCGCGAGACGAACTTCCCGGACGATCCCGACGCAATCAGCAATGTTTTGCCGACCTTGACCGCCTCCGGCAATGCATCATGTGTGTGCCCGGTCAGGATAACGTCGATGCCTTTGACCCGGCTGGCGAGCTTGCGGTCAACATCGAACCCGTTATGCGACAGCAACACAACGAGTTGCGCGCCACTCTTGCGCGCCTTGTCGACTTGCGCTTGGACCTCCTCCTCGCGCACGCCGAACGACCAGTTCGGGATCATCCAGCGCGGATTGGCAACCGGCGTGTAAGGAAAAGCTTGTCCGAGTACCGCGATCTTGACGCCACCACGCTCGACCATGGTCGAAGCTTCAAAGGCGGATTCGTTCCACTCGGTGTCCCGGATGTTGAGGCCGAGAAAAGGAAAACCGAGCCCCTCGATGGCTTGTTTGACGCGCTCGGTCCCGTAGGTGAACTCAAAGTGGCCGGTCATCGCATCCGGCTTAAGCAGAGCCATGCAGTCGATCATGTCCTGACCGCGCGTCTGCAACGACGACCATGAACCCTGCCAGGTATCACCGCCATCGAGCAGCACGACCTTGTCGCCGCGCTCGGCGCGGATGGCCTTGATCACTGTTGCAGCCCGATCGAGGCCGCCGATTTTCCCGTACGTCTTCGCCAGCGTCTCGAAATCTTCGGACGTGAGTGCGTAAGCGGCTGACGAGCCGGACGCGATCCCGAACTGTGCGAGATACTCTTTGCCCGTGATATGCGGAGCGAGCCCCTTCGCCTCACCCACGCCGAAATTGACCGAGGGTTCGCGGAAATAAAGCGGCATCAATTGGCCATGGATATCGGTGACGTGAACCAGCGTGACGTTGCCGAGGGGTTCGAACGCCAGCAATTCTTTCTCGGTCAGGCGCTGCTGGGCAATCGCTCTGTTCCAGCGGCCAAAGCCCGTGCCCGTCATGAAGGTCGCTGTCGCCGCAGCAACCTGAATGAATTCACGACGCGAGATCATGCGTATTGCTCCTCCGCGTCCTATCGTTCAGTTGCGCACCGAGGGAGTTTCGACCGGCAGGCCGATGCCACGCCACGCGACGTAAAGCTCAAGGGCGAGAAACTCATCAGACAATGGTTTGAATGGTTCGGCGCGCACGTCGAACATGCAGCCCTCAAAGCGCTCGTGCAGCGGCACCAGACGCTGATCGCGCAGCCGATATGTTGGAAAGCCGTTGGTCTGGCCCTGGCTGAGGAAATCAGCGCGCATGAACTTGCCGTTGTTGTGCTCGTGACAAGATGCGCAAGCCAGATCGAGTTGGCCGACCCTCGTGTAATACATCTTCTTGCCGCGCTCGAACCATGGCGACATCGGACCATCGGTCTTGACTGTGACAGGCAAGCCGCGCGACTGGTGGCGCACGAACGTGGTCATGTCCGTGAGTTCCTGGGACTTGAAGGCCCAGGGTTGCGCCTGCATATGCTCGGTGCGGCAGATGTTGATGCGCTGCTCGAGATTGATGGGCTTGTTGGCCTTGCCATCCCATTTTGGCATGGCGGCGCCGACGCCATTCATGCTCACTTCGGCATCGCTATGACAGCTCGCACAGGATTTGCCTGCGCTGCCATCGACCTTTTTCCACATATCAGCGGCGCGCTCGACGGCGAGAAAGCCGGGATTCTCGAGGTCGTCGTCCTGTAACGCGCGCGTTTCCTTGCTGCGGAATTCATAGCCGGAGATGATCGTCTTGAAGACGTGCCCGCGCGGCGCAGGAATGCCCTTGCGCTGAGTTTCCTGAGCGGAAGCACATGTCACAGCCCATGCGCTGGCAACGATCACAACGGCGAGCCCAGCATAGCGGCGCAGCATCGGTCCTCTCCCTCGAAGCTCCATCAGCATCGATCATGCTTTGATGGTGATCTTCTCTTCGGCTGTGATCACCGTGCCGTCGTCATCGCTCCAAACGAACTTGAAGGTTCCCGCTTCCTCCACCTTGGCGTCGAACTGAATGTACGGATTGGCTGAAATCGCCGGCTCAAGGGCGCAGGCAAAGACGGGCTTGCCGTTAAATTCGCAGGTGAACTTGTTGATGATCTTGCGCGGAATGATTTTCCCTTGGGCGTCCTTGCGCTGCCCGGACTCCATAATGTGCGAGACCAGGGTCTTGATCTGGATAATCTCACCCTTGGCTGCTTCCTTCGGAAGTTTGATGCGCGGTTTGTCTGCCACTGTTTCTCCTCCTTGCTCTCAGCCGCCGCAGCCGCCGATCGTGACCTTCACGGTCTTCTGCTCCGTAAACAGAGCACCATCGCTCATCTTCGCGATTGCAACGACATTTTGAGTAGTAGCGAGACGAATCCGGATTGAGGCTTCTGCCTTGCCGGAAAGCGGCGTGAAGGCGAGCGTAGCGACGCCCGCATTCGGATTGCCGTCCGCGATGACCAGCACTTCCTTAACGTAGGAGTCCGCCGTCATCGGGCTCTGGATCACGATGGAGAGCGGAACGGTATTGCCGTTCTCAGCGATCTCCGGCAGATCGAGCGATATCTTGCCCTTGGATGGTTGTTTGCCGCCTGTAAACTTCTCGATCAATTTTGCCGCATCATTGGTTACTTGGGCATTGGCTGCCATCGGCATCAAAGTCAGCATGACAAAGCCGCCCCCAAGTGCGAATGCCTGCCGTCGATTAACCGCTTTCATTGCTGATCCTCCTCGCCGTCAGTGCAGCGTCTTGAGAAAAGCGACCACGTCTTCGATTTGCGCAGCCGTCAAAATCGGCTTGCCGACGAATTCGGGACGCACCCGATTCAATCCGTCGTTTTTGTAAAAGGCCGGCATCACCGTATCGGGGAAGATACGTTTGGGATCGGCGACGATGAGCCTCAATTGCGCCTCCGTGTAGCGGCCGGCGACGCCATCAAGTGGTGGACCAAATTCGCCGTGGAATTCTTCGGACTTCAGGCTGGTGACCTGATGGCAGGCAAGGCAGTTGCCTAGCGTGCGCGTAAGAAAGACTTTCTTACCGGCATCGGCGTTGCCGGGCGCGCCGGTCAGCGATTTAGGTAAGGAATCGTTGACGATATCGAGCGCGATCAGATTCTGCGCGTGAGCGCCTGTAGCCAAGAAACACGTTGCCAATAGAGCCGCTAGCGAGCGCCGCATGTTTCCCTACCCTTGATGACGACAGACTGACAGTCGCCAAATTCAATTATTAGGATATGTTCATATATTGGAAAAGCGTCAAAGTCCATTCGCCAACGCTATCCCGGCCGCGGCGGCTGTTTAGCCGTTTGCGGCCAAAAAATCCTTAAGCGATCCGCGTTCATAGGCCCGCTCCCGCACGAAGCGGAACATCGCCAGAAAATGCCGCGGCTTGAGGTAACCCGGCACCCGCGCGACCTCGCGCGCCATCGGCTCCTTGGTGGAGGTGCCATTGGCCGATGTCGGAAAGAATTGAAACGTTGGGGTATATTGAATTCCGTATTTCCGGGCGAAATCCTTCTCGGTCAATTCCTGCCCGTCGAAGTCGGTCACTTTCCGCGAGCCGACAATATTGAGTTGCAGCACTTCGAAATTGTCGCGGATATAACCAGCGATAGCTGCATCGGCGAAGTTCACCAGATGAGTTTCGCGGCAGTACGGACAGCCGCGCAACTCCCACATGATGGCGAAGCGCTTGCCGTTCGTTGTCGCGCTCTCAAGGTCCTCCCGCAAATCGAGAAAACTCTGCAGGAACCAGGGCTCATGATAAAGGCCATCATCCCCAAGGGCGGCTTCAGCCCGCACCTCGCCATGACCTGCAGCCAAGACAGCAGCAGACGTAAGCGCAAGAAAGCCCCGCCGCGTGGGCTTTAGCCCTGAAACTTCACGAACCTGCACTCCGGGAGTTTGCATATCGGCCATTTTCATTATGATATTCGAATAAACGAATGTGACAAGGACTTTTCGTCTTGCGCGGCATCATCCTATTGATTTGGTTCGCCTCCACCGGACTGGCCATCGCCGCCGAGGATTTCGCTGAGGCAATGCAAGCGGCCATGGCCAATCTTCGCACCGCCACAAGCTATGCACGAACGGGCAACACCGCACTGGCGCAGCTCGAGACCAATGAAGCGACCGCAAATTGGCAACGGGTGCAGGATCAATCTCTCGCGGCCTTTGCCGCACCGTATCCGCCAGCTGCGCTGGAGACCTTTCTCTCCACCGGCCGCCAGCATCTCGACGCAGCCGATCGCGCCTTCAAGAATGGTGATAACTCCGGAGCAGGCCGCGAATTGCTGGCGTTACGCCGCTCCTTCCACGATCTCCGACATGCTTCCGGATTTTATGATCTCGGCGACTGTATCTTCGAGATTGCACCCGCGATGGAGGCGCTACGAACTGCTGCGACCCGGTTCAGCGAAGATGCATCACCGTCACGCATTGAGGATGTTATTTCCACTGCAAGCGTGTTTCGCGATCGCTTGCAGCGCTGCAACAACTGGGCGAGTGAAGACGTTTCAAGGCAGCCCGAGTTCCGGCGACTGATTGATGGCGCCATTGCAAGCGCCGGCGAAATTGCTCATGCCGCGACAAGCCGCGACGGCCCGCTCGTCCATCGTTATCTGATTGAATTGCAATCTTACGCGCAGTTGCTGGACTTCAACTTCGGTTAGATCAGCCCACGCCAATCAATCCCGGAAAACGCTCGAGCAACCATTCAGAGACGGACGGCATCAGGCCGGTCAAAAACATCACTCCGGTCGCAAGCAGAAAAACGCCTGTCGTCTTCTCAACAATCGCAAGATGCCGCCGCGCCCGGCCAAGCGCTGCGATGAAATGACCGGTAAAGGCGGCTGCGACCAGAAAGGGAATGCCCGTCCCGGCCGAATAGGCAGACAGAAGCAGCGCGCCCCTGCCCGCGGTATCCCCGGAACCCGCCATCAGCAGCACGGCGGCAAGGATCGGGCCCGCGCAGGGGGTCCAGCCGAACGCAAAGGCGAGCCCCATGACAAAAGCACCGGCGAGCCCCGCAGGTTTCCTTTCAAGCTGCACGCCTACACTGCGGTAGAGCAACGGAATCCTGAAGAGACCAAGAAAGTGCAGCCCCATGACGATGATCAGCATGCCCGCGATTGTGCCAAGCATTGCTAGATTTTGACTGACGAAACGGCCAATCACCGATGCGGCAGAACCAAGCGCAACAAAGACGATGGAAAAACCCGCCACGAAGGCCACTGCCGAAAGCAGGATGCGCGGTCGCAGGCCGGCTTGTTCGATTGGCGGGTCCGTCACGGAAACGCCCGCCATGTAGCAAAGAAACGGCGGCACCAGCGGCAGAATACACGGCGAGAAAAAGGACAGCAGACCGGCGGCAAAGGCTGCGCCAAGCGAAACGTCCAGGTTCATCGCGCAGGCCCCTTGCATCTATTACATATATGAATTTAATGATATAATAGCTTTGGAAAGTCCAGAGGTCGCCGCATGAGCCGGATCAAAATTGCCCTCACCGTCGCTGTAACGTTCGCGCTGCTTTCGACGGCTGCTGCAAGTGCGCGTGCCGCCGAGCTGATCATGTTCGAACGCGCCGGCTGCATCTGGTGCGCGCGTTTTAATGCCGAGATCGCGCCGATTTACGGGAAGACCGAGGAAGGCCGCATTGCGCCGCTGCGCCGCGTCGATCGCAACGGCCCCCTGCCCGCAGATCTCGCTGGGATCACGCCGGGGGCCTTTACCCCGGTTTTCGTCGTGGTGGAGGAAGGCCGCGAGATCGGGCGCATTTCGGGCTATCCTGGAGATGCTTTCTTCTTTGGCCTGCTGGATCGCATCCTGACCAATACAGGATCGCCGGCTGGTCGGTCGTGACCAACTGTTTCTAAGGACGATGAAGCGATGCCGTTGCCAAAGTTGAAGGAGATCGAAGGTTCCGCCGAACTCGAGCAAATGATCGAGAAGGCGCGGGAAGCCAGCGACATGCTGAAAGCGCTTTCGCATGAATCACGACTGCTCCTGCTTTGCATCCTGGCGGAGGGAGAAAAATCCGTAACCGAGTTGGAGCAGCTTCTTGGAGAACGGCAATCAACCGTCTCGCAGCAGCTGGCACGGCTGCGGCTCGATCGGCTGGTCACTACTCGACGCGACGGCAAGGCCATTTACTACAGCCTTGCCAATGAGGACGTGCGCAAAATCCTGACCGCCATTTACGA
>DATAIA010000526.1:0-3304 GCA_036262895.1 Xanthobacteraceae bacterium | reverse complement strand
TGGGCCCCCGCCGCCGTTAACGAATTGCGAGGTTTTCCGCGTGGATAGAGTCACCGCCACATCGGCATTGTTGGGGGTGCTGTCCGCATGAGACCCTCTGCCGAAAGCAAGCAGCGAACGCCAAGCGCCCCAGGGGGGCTTGCGCAGGCGTCCGAAGAGCCTGCCGTTTCGCGCAAACCCGCCCTCAAGCCGTTGCTCCGGCTATTGCCCTTCATCCTGAAGTACCGGTTAACGGTAATCGGGGCGTTCATCGCGCTGCTCGTAGCCGCAATGACGACGCTTGCCGTGCCGCTTGCGGTGCGCCGCATGATCGATTTCGGATTTTCGGCGGAGCGCATCGGTCTGATTGACCAATATTTTGCGATTCTGATTGCGGTTGCCGGTGTGCTCGCGATCGCGAGCGCGCTTCGCTACTATCTCGTCACAACGCTCGGCGAACGCGTGGTCGCGGATTTGCGCGTGGTCGTGTTCTCGCATCTCACGGTGCTGTCGCCTTCGTTTTTTGATGCAGCAAAAACCGGAGAGCTGATTTCCCGGCTCACGGCCGATACCACGCAGATCAAATCGACGGTTGGGGCATCAGTCTCGATCGCGCTGCGCAACCTTGTTCTGTTTTTAGGCGCCATCACCATGATGGTGGTGACGAGCCCGCGGCTTTCCGCCTTTGTGCTTGGTGCAATTCCGGTCATCGTGCTGCCGCTTGTCGCATTTGGTCGCGCGGTGCGCCGACGTTCGCGGACGGCGCAGGATACGCTTGCGGAGGCTTCCGCTTATGCGGCCGAGTTGATCGGGGCGATCCGCACGGTGCAGGCCTTCACCGAGGAAATACTCGCGCGTACCCGGTTCGGTGCGGCGGTCGAGCGCTCGTTTGCAGCTGCCAGGGGGTCGATCCGTGCGCGCGCGATTCTGACGGCAATCGTGATTTTTCTGGTGTTCGGCAGCGTCGTGGTCATTTTATGGATCGGCGCGCAAGACGTGTTGAGCCAGCGCATCAGCGCCGGCCGGCTTGGGCAATTTGTGTTGTACACGGTGTTTGCGGCGGGCGCGCTGAGCGAACTCAGTCAGGTCTGGGGTGAGATTGCATTGGCGTCCGGCGCAGCCGAACGTTTGACCGAAATCATCGCGGTTGAGCCTGCCATTGCGGCGCCCGCCAAACCGAAGGCGCTGCCGTCACCCGCGCGTGGCGAGATCGTCTTCGATGCGGTGCGGTTTGCCTATCCAAGCAGGCCCGATGCGAGCGTTCTTGACGGCGTATCGCTGAGCGTCAGCCCTGGCGAGAAAATTGCGATCGTTGGCCCTTCCGGCGCGGGCAAAAGCACGATCTTTCATTTGTTGTTGCGGTTTTATGATGTCGGCTCCGGGGACGTGAGGTTCGACGGCGTGAGCGTGCGCGATGTCGATCCGATTGCGCTGCGCCAGCGTATCGCGCTCGTGCCCCAGGATGTCGCCATCTTTGCTGCGTCGATTGCCGACAACATCCGCTTTGGCCGTGCGGATGCGAGCGAGACGGAAGTCATGCGGGCGGCGGAACTGGCGCGTGCCGATGAATTCATCAAAAAACTGCCGCAAGGCTATCAAACTCTGATCGGCGAGCGCGGCGTGACGTTGTCCGGCGGGCAGCGCCAACGGGTCGCCATTGCGCGGGCTATCCTTCGGGATGCGCCGTTGCTGTTGCTTGATGAAGCGACGTCATCGCTCGATGCGGAAAGCGAGACGCTGGTGCAGGCCGCACTTGAGCGGCTCATGCAAAAGCGTACCACGCTTGTGATTGCGCACCGGCTGGCAACCGTTTTGTCCTGTGATCGTATTCTGGTGATGGACCAGGGCCGGATTGTCGAGCAAGGAACGCACAGCGATCTCGTCGCGGCGGGCGGGCTCTATGCAAGATTGGCCAAGCTGCAGTTCGATGCGGCCTGATTTCTACTCGCTCCAATTCAAGCGATAAATCGGCCGACCTGATAGCGGGTTGACCTCTTCGCCGACCGTTGCGAATCCGTGTTTGGCGTAAAATCCGATCGCCCGCGCGTTGTCCTGATTGACGTGCAGTTCAAGTTTCGCCGGCGACAGGTGCTTGGCCTCATCAAGCAGGGCTTCTGCTATTCCACGCCCCCATGCTTCCGGCGCAACGACGATCTGATCGAGATAGCCGTTCGATAAATCAACCGTCACGAATCCGGCGACATTGCCATCGATCTCGGCAACGACAATGGTTGCGGTGGGCACAAGCTCTTCTCGCCAACGGTTGCGCCACCATGCAACGCGCGCATCAAAATCGATGTCGGGATAACTTGCAGCCCACGTCCTTCGCCATAATTCGATGGCGGACGCTTCGTCGTCGGCTCGATATGGCCGCAACAGAACAGGCGGGTTCGACATCACCGCTCGGTCAATTTGAGTTCTATACGGCGGTTGCGGTTGTAAGCTTCCTCGGATTTTTCAGGGTCCAGCGGCTGATATTCGCCAAAGCCTGCTGCAACGAGTCGCTGCGGTGAGACGCCCTTGCCGACAAGGTACTGAACAACCGAGATTGCGCGGCCGGAGGATAGTTCCCAGTTGGAGGGAAATTGCGGGCTTGCAATCGGGCGCACGTCGGTGTGACCGTCAATGCGTAATACCCAGGCGATTTCCTGCGGGATCTGTTTGTCGAGATCAAGCAGCGCGCTTGCAAGCTTGTCGAGCTCGACGCGTCCCTCGGGGCGGATCGCCGCCGAGCCGGTATCAAACAGCACTTCTGATTGGAACACAAAACGATCGCCGACAATGCGAATGTCCGATCGCGAACCCAGAATCGAGTTGAGTCGACCGAAAAATTCCGAGCGGTAGCGCGAAAGTTCCTGCACGCGTTGCGCAAGGGCAATATTGAGGCGCTGGCCAAGGTCGGCAATGCGGGTCTGTGCATCTTTGTCACGTTTTTCCGAGACGTCGAGCGCTTGTTCGAGCGCGGTGAGCTGTCGGCGCAGCGCCGCGATCTGCTGATTGAGCAACTCGACCTGGGCCAATGCGCGCGCCGAAATCTGTTTTTCAGATTCAACTTGTATCGAAAGCTCGTTGACCTTGCCTTGTGCCGCGCCCGCACCGGAACCCGCACTCTCATAAAGGCCTTTGAAGCGGTCTCGTTCATTCTCCGTGCCGGCCAAATTGGCGCGCATGGCGGAGAGCGTCTCTTCGAGAGTCGATTTTCCGTTTTTCTCCAGCGCCAGCAATTCCGTGAGTTGGGCGATCTGTGCGTTCAGGCGGGTCAGGGCCGTGTCTTTGCCGGTGACTTCCTGAGACAGGTAGAACTGAATGACGGCAAAGACAGTCA
>DATAIA010000525.1:0-2603 GCA_036262895.1 Xanthobacteraceae bacterium | reverse complement strand
GCATGATGGACATGATGGGTCGCGGGATGATGGGCCAACGCGGCATGTCCGGCCCGTTGCTGCGCATCATGTTTGCTCTGATGGACAGCGACGGTGACGGCACGATCTCGCTCCAGGAATTTCAGGCGGCCCACGAGCGAATCTTCAAGGCCATGGATGCTAACAAAGATGGCCGTCTCACTATGGAGGAGATGCAGGGCTTCATGCAGGGAACGAGGCCGGTTCCGAGGCCGTAGCCCAACTGGGTTTTTGGGGACACAACTGATTAAACGTTGACAGCTAAGGGTGAGGCTCACTCATCTGTATTAGCCGAAACTCGATCTGACAGGCGGTGGCTGGTTGAGCGATCGGGTTTTGGTGTCCGATGGCAATTAAGCTGCGATCATCTTCTCCTTCGCCATTGGCATCGCGTCCAGGAAGGTCTGCATCGGCGTTTTGCCGAAGCACCAACGCCCTTGATGCGGCCTTTGTTCATTGTACTCGCGCATCCACGGATCCAGGTCGGCCTGCAGCTCGTCGATTGAACGGTACACCTTTTTGCGGAATGCGACGCGGTAGAATTCGTTCAGCACGGTCTTGTGGAAGCGTTCGCAGATGCCGTTGGTCTGCGGGCTCTTGGCCTTGGTGCGCGAATGATCGATATCTTCGATCGCGAGGTAGAGCTCGTATTCGTGTCGCTCCGGGTTGCCGCAATACTCACTGCCGCGGTCGGTCAACACCCGTAGCAGCTTTACCTCTTGGCTGTCGAAGAACGGAACGACCCGATCATTGAGCATATCCGCCGCCGTGATCGGGGTCTTGCGATCATAGAGCTTAGCGCAAGCCACCTTGCTGTAGGTGTCGATGAAGGTCTGCTGATAGACGCGCCCAACACCCTTGAGGTTGCCGACATAGAACGTGTCCTGGGCGCCGCAATAGCCGGGATGCTCGCTTTCAAACTCGCCATGGGCCTCCTTCTCAGTCTTGGCCTTTTCCAGCGCGACCACCTGAGCTTCGGTCAGCACCAAGCCCTCCTGGGCGCTCTTGGCTTCGAGAGCTTTGAGCCGTTTCTTCATGGTTTCCAAGTCGTGGCGCAGCCACACGCAACGCACGCCGGCCGGTGAGACCACAAGCCCGTTCTTCCGCAATTCGTTGGCCACACGCAGCTGTCCGAATGCCGGCTGCTCGAGGGCGAGCCCAACGATCGCGTCTTCGACCTCCTGAGACACGCGGTTCTTCAGTACCGGCTTCTTGCGACTGATCTCCTGCAACGCCAGCTCGCCGCCCGTGTCGTAAAGCTCCTTGAAGCGATAAAAGCTATCGCGGCTATAGCCCATCATCTTGCAGGCTTGGCTGACATTGCCGAGCTGTTTGGCGAGCTCCAGCAGACCAACTTTCGCGCGGATGATCTTCTGTTCGGTCGTCATGGTGTCCTCCAATGCGCCGAGGCGGGGCGCTTCGCCACCCCGATCGCTCCGCGCCCCGCCTCGGCTTGCGATTTGCCGTGGGGGTCCAGGACACCTCTGTCAGGTTAAGTTTTAGCTTCTGTAATGGGTCCGTTGAGGTCAAGTCCCCCATACGATCGTCACGTCGCCGGTCTCGCGCTTCTGTTCGTGGTCGGCTTGCCGCCACATCATGCCATCAGAGGAGCCGGTGAGCCTATCTAATAGCGCGTGGTTCATCGGATGATGATGGCCACTGCAAAACTTACGGCTTCACCGGATCCATCGTCCCGGCGACGGGACCTCTGGAGAGTAGGCTGGACGCCTCTCTTATCCTCTAATTCCTCCGAATTAACCCGCAATCGCGGGGTTTGGCTTTGTCCACTGGAATGTCGTTCCATCGACCCAAATACGGTGCAGCACGACTCCCAGCTTGCGCGCGAGCGCGATCCGTGCGCGCTTCAAACCGCGCCGCTTCGCCACTCGAGCGCCCAGCGCTTTAAGCTCGAGAACCGCGTAGTACGTGTGAGCATCACGTTGGCCGCTTCATATAGCGCTGTGCGTACTGATTCGTCTCCGGTTCGAGTAATGCTGCCGCTAAAATCCCTCTCCCCAGATTGGTATTTCTTGGGGACCAGTCCGAATAGCGCGCCGACCGATTTCGACTTGACGATCCGGCCCGGATTATCGATCGCCGACTTGAACGTAACGGCAACCAGTGGACCGACGCCGGGAATACTCATCAGCCGTCGGCAAATCTCGTCATCGCGCACAATCCGAAGCATCTCGCCGTGCAATTGCTCAAACTCGCGCCAAAGCGCAGCTCTCGCATCCAACATCGCGTTCGTGATCCGCTCCAGCATCGCCTGGCCGGCGGAGAGTTCTCGCACGCGCGCCTCAAATCCCTTGCGAGTGACGACACCCATCTTCAATCCAAATCCCCGCAAGATGCCCCGCATGCTTGCCTCAAGATCCATAAGCTTTGAAAGTAGCTGCTTGCGCGCGACGAGCAACGCTCGCACCTCTCGCGAGCCGACCGATTTGGCGTGTACGGCTCGGAACCAGCCCATTCGCATAAGCTGGGCGATCCCGCGCGCGTCGTTGCGATCCGTTTTTGTCGACATCGCTGATAGCGCCGCTTTGACGTGTCGGGTCTCCAAAAGAACAGCCTCAAACCCCGCC
>DATAIA010000524.1:0-1535 GCA_036262895.1 Xanthobacteraceae bacterium | reverse complement strand
GGTGCCGCGATGCAATCACGAACTTCGAAAACAGGGCACTAGGGAAGAATTCGGCATGAACGAGGTTGAGGTCCGGCTGCAGCGCTTGCCCCATGGTCTCGACCTGCCGTTGCCATCCTATCAATCCGCGCTCGCTGCCGGCCTCGATCTCATGGCCGCGGTTTCCGCCGACGCCCCACTCACCCTTGCCCCCGGAAAATGGATCGCCGTGCCGACCGGGCTTGCGCTGGCGCTGCCACCTGGAACCGAGGCCCAGGTCCGGCCCCGATCGGGCCTTGCCGCGCGACACGGGATTACGGTGTTGAACGCCCCTGGAACGGTCGATGCGGACTACCGAGGCGAGGTCCAGGTTCTACTTATAAATTTCGGCTCGGAGCCATTTACAATCACGCGCGGAATGCGTATTGCGCAACTTGTAATAGGCTCGATCGTCCGGGCCAGGCTGGTGGAAGCAGGCGAGCTTGATAACACCAAGCGCGGGGCAGGGGGGTTCGGGTCTACCGGGGTTCACTAGAGCGCGATAGGAAACCGGTTTCCACACTCGTCTTGGCGACTGCAGGCTTTTTCCGGATCATGCTCTAATTGCGCGCGCAACGACGTTCTATGCTGCTGCGGACAAGGATTGGGTACGATGGTTCGCCTCTGGAACCAGCTTCGTTCCGACGCATATCACCGCCTGATGAGCGGGATATCATGATGTCGCTGCTGCCGCGCAAAGGTCTGCTCGCAATTGCCGCCGTCGTTGACGTCGCCCTTCACGCGCGTGGTCGTCCCGTCTCAGCTAAAGTGCTGGCCGCACGGCACGGCTTGCCGCCTCGGCATCTTGAGCCGGTGTTGCAGGCTCTTGTCCGCGACGGCGTGTTGAAGGGCGTTCGCGGTCCGCGCGGCGGATACGAGCTTGCCCGAGAGCGCCGGCGCATCAGTGTCGAAGACATCATCAAAGCGGCCGAGAGCGAGGAAGATGAGACCGACATCAAGCTGTCGGGATCGGTCTTGCTGAAAAGCGTCATTCTGCCGGCGGTTGCTGAAGCCGAGCAGATTTTTTCGGGAGCCTTGGCACGCGTCAATGTCGAGGATTTGGTCCGTTCCGCCCATACGACAGGCGCCGCGGAAGAGAGCAAAGAAGTCGATTTCACGATCTGAAGAGCGTAACAATCGGCACCCAGTACGCTCGTCCGCAACATGCCGTACGGCATGCAAAAATCGAAAATCGGAATAGTGGAGGAGTTCGCCGATGATCAAGACGACTGCACCCGGTCGCGGCCGTATTTTCAAATCGATCGCCGAAACAATCGGCGACACGCCGCTCGTGCAGCTCAACCGGCTTCCGCGAATGAAAGGCGTGTCGGCGAACATTCTCGTCAAGCTCGAATGCTTCAACCCGATTAATAGCGTCAAGGACCGTATTGGCGTTGCAATGATCGAAGCGATGGAAGCCGCAGGCAAGCTGTCGCTACAGAGCGTGATTATCGAGCCGACGTCGGGCAATACGGGGATTGCGCTTGCGTTTGTTGCGGCGTCCCGCGGCTATCGGC
>DATAIA010000523.1:0-2696 GCA_036262895.1 Xanthobacteraceae bacterium | reverse complement strand
AGGGTTTTGTCGAGATCACCGGCGATGTCGCGCGATTTCTCGATCAGACTGAGGCTGGGGATGGAGTTTTACTCGCCTTTCTGCGGCATACTTCGGCATCTCTTGTCATTCAGGAAAATGCCGATCCCGACGTTCGCACTGATTTGATGAAGGCACTCGACCGCCTTGCTCCTGAAGATGGCGGCTGGATCCACGACGTCGAAGGCCCCGACGACATGCCCGCTCATATCAAGGCGGCATTGACGGGGATTTCGCTCCACGTCCCTGTGATCAAGGGCACACTCCACCTCGGCACCTGGCAGGGAATATTCCTCGCCGAGCATCGCGCGAAACCGCACCATCGCGAAGTGACGTTGCAATTTATCGGCACACGCCGCTAGAGCGCTCGGCATGATCATTGAATGTGATTATTCATATTGAAAACTTTTGTTTCAATCATCCTTGAAACAAGGCAAATGTGCTCCATCAGAACAACTGATGAGTGTCTTCGCGGAGATTGACATGAATGAGCGCATTGCAGGGTTGCATACCCCAACCCTGACCGACGGTCTGCGATTGGAAGCGCGTCTTGCTCCCGAAAGCGGGATTGTCGAGGCCATGAATTATGGCCGCAGGCGCGAGGGCCTCATTCCACTCTGGGCCGGCGAGGGTGATCTGGCGACACCCGCCTTTATTGCTGAAGCGGCGACCCGTGCGCTTGCCGCAGGTGAAACCTTCTACACCTGGCAACGCGGCATTCCAGAATTGCGCGAGGCGCTGGCTCGCTATCACGGCCAACTCTATGCGCGCTCTTTTTCCCCGGAAGAGTTTTTCGTCACGGGCTCAGGCATGCAGGCGATCCAGATCGCGCTGGCGATGACAGTCGGTGCGGGGGACGACATTCTCATCCCAACGCCGGCTTGGCCCAATGCGGCTGCTGCTGCCGGCGTTCTCGGCGCAAAAACCGTTAGTGTGCCGATGCGCTTCGGCAATTCCGGTTGGACGCTTGATATGGAGCGCCTGGAAGCATCGGTTGGACCGCGAACCCGCGCGCTATTCGTGGTTTCGCCGTCGAACCCGACCGGATGGACGGCAACGCGCGAAGATATCCATGCCATGCTTGCATTGTCGCGTCGGCATGGTTTGTGGATCATTGCCGACGAAACCTACGCACGATTTTGGTACGGCGAAGGCCATCGCGCGCCGTCGTTTATCGACATCATGGAGCCGGATGATCGCGTCCTGTTCGTCAACACGTTTTCCAAAAATTGGGCGATGACCGGCTGGCGCATTGGATGGGTGATGGCCAATCCGGCGCTCGGCCAAACCATTGAAAATTTGATTCAGTACGCAACGTCTGGTGTTGCGCAATTCATGCAGCGCGCCGCCGTGGTGGCGCTCGAGCGTGGCGAAAGCTTTGTCACACATATGATCGCCCGCGCCCGCGAAGGACGCGACACGGTCTGCTCAATCCTTGGAGCGTCAGGTCGCTGCGAGTTTGCAATGCCTGATGGCGCTTTTTATCTGTTTTTCCGGGTCGAGGGAGAAACGGATACGCGCCGTCTGGTGATGCGTTTGATCGATGAGGCGGGCGTGGGCCTGGCCCCGGGCAATGCATTCGGTGGCGGCAGCGAGGGATTTGTCAGGATGTGCTTCGCCAGAAGTGCGCCCGATCTTGCGATCGCTGCGAAACGCATTGCTGCTGTGCTGGAATCGAAGTGATTCTCAGCTACGCCGCCGGTTTTCTTCGTAGTATTGATCCTGAATTGAATCAGCGCGATCAGCGAATCGCGCCGGTTCTTGTATTCATTGCTCGGCGCCCATTTTCGGGATCGAGCACTAGAGCGCGCTCATTCTTAACTGGATACGAACGCGCTCTATACCTTTGTTTTGACGCGTTTTCTTTACGCGAACCGGTATCACCCCGGATCAAGTCCGAGGGCATGCTTTGCTTGAAAACCCTTTAAATCGCGCGGACCAGAATGACGGTTTCCGAATCCAAAGGTCGTTTGATGCTGCGGCTTTCGGAAACGCTGCTCATCGGTGCGATTGGAGGGGCACTGCTTGGTCTCAGCGGCTTTCCCGCGGGATGGCTGTCGGGTGCCATCATTGCTGTGACTGCAGCCGCATTGATTGGGCGCCCGGTGGTTATTCCGCCGGTCATGGGGCAGGGCGTACTCGTGGTTGTCGGCATTTCGCTGGGTGCAGCTGTCACGCCGGCAACGCTTGCGCGGGTGAGCTCCTGGCCCGGAAGCCTCTTCATCCTTGCTGTTGCCATGACCTGCGCGACCGCGGCGATGATGTTCTACCTGCACCGTTTCCAGAAATGGGATTTGCTCTCTGCATTGTTCGCGACGTCGCCCGGCGCAATGGCGCAGTTGCTGGCGATGGCTGCTGAAGTAGGTGCGGATTTTCGCGCCATCGCCATGGTGCAATCGGTTCGGGTTCTGGCGCTGACGGTTGCATTGCCGCTGGTGCTTGCGGCTTTTGGCGCGACCGGCACACCGGTGCCGCGTGCGGCGGTGAGCCTGCTTGACGGTTCCGCGGGCGAATTGATCGTGCTTGTCCTCGTCTCCGGCGCAGGTGCGGTGCTGGCGCATCGTCTGCGTGTGCCAGGAGGCCTGACATCGGGCGCAATGACGATTTCGGGCGTGCTGCATGTGACCGGTCTGATCAAGGTCACATTTCCTCCGTCGGTCGCCATTGCTTCGTTCGTC
>DATAIA010000522.1:0-2181 GCA_036262895.1 Xanthobacteraceae bacterium | reverse complement strand
AAAGAAGGCAGAGATGTCTTGAGCGTCAACATTCACGACATCGAACAGCAGCTCCCGCCGCCACAGGCACATGTCCCGATTTATCTCGATGGCCTGCTGTACGAGCAGCGCGTGGCTTGCGAGCAAAAGCATCTCCATAAGGCAACCGTATCGGGCGTCGGGACGTATAACGAGCGATTCGAACACAAATAGGCGAAGAGGTTACAGGCCATGAAACTGTTCAAACACGAAGGCAAGAAAACCGCGGTCATCAATATTTTTATCGACCCGGAAAACGGGTTCCTGAAGCTAGGTCTCAAGGACCAGCAAGGCGGCGTTCTTTATGTTCCCGGCGGCGAACAGGTTGCCCCGGAAATGGGTAATATTATCGAGAATAGCCGTGGATCGATTTTCATCATCGGACAGGACTACCACCCCCGCAATCACATCAGCTTCATGGTCAACCACCCGGGCGTGATGGACTACCGGGTTGAGCAATTCAAGAAATTTCTTTCCGCTAACGACCAGCCGGAACCGGCGACGGCGGAGGAAATTTACGAGCGTGCGCAACAGCCTGTGCACTTTTTCAACGGCTTTGACAATCCGCCCGCAGAATTTCCATTCCCGGAAATCGTTCTTGACGAAAACCGGAATATTTTCGGCCTGAAGGAAGCGGACGGCCGAATTCGTCAAGTTCGCGTCGAGACGACATCCGGTCTTGCCCCGACGCCGACCGACCGCGGCCGCGTCGCCAAGGTTCTTGACTCCTATCATCGCAAGACGTTTGACCAATATCGGGCGGAGGGCCGCCTGCTGAGCACCCAGACACTGTGGACCATGCATTGCGTCCAGGGCACTGAAAGCTGCCTCTATCCCGACGAAATGAAGCTGCCAAAGGGTCTGAAGGATAAACTTGCCGGCGACTTAATGGCGCCAACGATCTACCATCGCGATGCAGCCACAGACAACGAATACTATGTTGTCCGCAAGGGAAAGAACTCAGAACTGGATTCCTATGGTATCGGCGTGGAAAACGATTCGAGAACTTTTACGCCGGCGTTCGATGTCTTCGGCGAAATTGGCGACAAGCTCAAAAGCCAGGGGTGCGAGAAGGTCATTATTAACATCGGCGGCCTTGCGACCAATTTCTGCGTCGAGTTCTCGGCCAACAACACGAAACAGCTCCTCGCCGGCCTTCTACAGATGCGGGGCATAGAGACCCAGATCAACTTCGTCCCGGAAATCAGCCGTGGCATCCCCATTCCGGGCGGCGAAACGACGCCGTTCAGCCTGGCAGGGACGGAATTCCGGCTGGCAGCGCTCGGCATAGGCAAAACGACCGTGAACGATATTCTCGCACTCAATCCTGGTAGGCAGACCATACTTCCCAAACAGCAGCCAGGACTTACACCGAGAAATCTGTAAGCGCTTGCCGTGGACCGTCTACATCCTGCGTTGCGGCGATGGTACGCTTTACACGGGCGTGACTAACGACATGCCGCGCCGGCTGGCCGCGCACAACAATGGCAAAGGGGCGAAGTACACGAGAGGCCGTGGCCCGCTCGCCCTCGTTTATAGCGAGCAGCATCGCACGCGCAGCCGCGCGCAAAAGCGTGAGGCCGAGATCAAGTCCCTCAATCGCGCCGAAAAAATAAAACTCGCCGAGAGCAGGTAACTATTGTGCGGGCGCAGCCTGCGGTGCGGGAGCCGGCGGCGGCTCGTCCATGCCGCTTCCGTTCGGCGTACCGGCGGTGGGCGCGTTCATGCCCTGCATGTGCTGCATCATCTGCGCACGCATCTGCTGCATCCTGTCGATCTGGTCTTTTCTCATCTTGTCGAGCTCGGCTTTGGTGATGGTCCCGTCATGATCCGGGTCCAGCTTGTCAAAGAGCTTGCCCCATTCGTCCCGGGAGACGTTGCCGTCGTGATTGGTGTCGGCCGAGGTCAGGAAGCCGATTGTCACCATGCTCATCATGTTGCTGGCGTCGGTCATCATGCCCATGATCGCCTGCGGATCGATAGTGGGCCTCCGCGGCAAGCCCGGTTCGCCCCTCCCCTGCATCATGCTCGGTCCGCCCATGTTCGGGCCGCCCATAGCGCCTTGCGGCATCGACTGCGGGGCAGCGCCGCCGCTTTCGTCCTGCGCCGCCGCGGGCAGCGCCAGCGCGCACATTATCGCCATACTCAGCAAAATGCTTCTGG
>DATAIA010000521.1:0-12865 GCA_036262895.1 Xanthobacteraceae bacterium | reverse complement strand
GGATAGCGCTTGCGTTGTTGACCACGACATCGAGCGAGCCGAATGTTGCGACGGTTGTTTCGACGGCACTTTTGACCCCAGCCTCATCCCGCACATCGACCACAAGCGGCAAAGCGCGACCGCCTGCCCGTTCGATTTCCTCCGCCGCGGTGTGGATCGTACCTTCCAGTCTGGGATGCGGAGCGTCAGTCTTTGCAGCAATCGCAATATTGGCGCCGTCACGAGCGGCCCGCAGCGCGATCGCAAGACCGATGCCGCGCGAAGCGCCCGTAATGAAAAGCGTCTTGTTGTTCAATGACACCCGCGTACTCCCACAACTAAAGGGCAAGCACCGCGTCAGCGGCTTCGATGCTTGCCGCGCCACCAGTCACGACCTGTTCGAGCCCCGGAGAGGCAGTGGCAACATTTTCCGCAAAAAACCGCGCGGTTGCGATGCGGCCTGCCGCCTCTTGGCTTGCATCGGCCGTTCCATCGAGCCGAAGCGCGGCAAGCGCTTCTTCCGCGAGCGCGCAGCCGCCGGCCGCATGCGCGAACATTCGCAGATACGGCGTTGCGCCGCAGAGAGCTGCTTGCGGCGACTTCTCAAGCTGCGCCAGCAACCAGTTCGTTGCGCGATCCAAACTATCGATTGCTTCATCAAGCCGCGTGGCGGTTCCACCAAATGCAGGATTGTTGCTTGCCCGCACGGAACTGACGGTCTTGCGCAATTCGCCGAGATATTCGCGCACACTCTCGCCGCCTCTCACCGGTAGTTTCCGGGTGACGAGATCAATTGCCTGAATGCCGTTGGTGCCCTCGTAAATCGCCGCAATCCGCGCATCGCGGAAATGCTGGGCGGCCCCCGTCTCTTCGATATAGCCCATGCCGCCGTGCACCTGAACGCCCAGCGATGAGACCTCGACGCCGGCGTCGGTTGAGAATGCCTTGGCAACGGGCGTGAGCAGGGATGCACGCTCGTCCGCGGCCCGGCGCGCGTGACTATCGCTTGCACGATGCGAGCGGTCGATCGCAGTCGCCGTCATATAGCAGATGGCGCGCGCGGCTTTGGTCATGGCGCGCATGGTCAGCAGCATGCGCTTAACATCGGGGTGCTCAATGATCGGGCTCATCGCGGCGCCCGTTGCTCCGTTGGCCCGCCCTTGGCGACGCTCGCGCGCATAGGCCAGTGCTTGTTGCGTCGCACGCTCGGCGATCGCTACGCCCTGAAGACCGACAGCAAGCCGTGCGTTGTTCATCATCGTGAACATGCAGGCGAGCCCGCGATTTTCCTCGCCGACAAGAAACCCAACCGCGCCGCCTTTGTCGCCATAGACCATGGTGCAGGTCGGGGATCCGTGAATGCCGAGCTTGTGTTCGATCGAATGGCAGCGAACGTCATTGCGCGCACCGATGCTTCCATCCGGGTTGAGCAAAAACTTCGGCACCAGGAACAACGAAATTCCCTTGGTTCCCGGGGGCGCATCGGGCAGCCGCGCGAGAACGAAATGAATGATGTTGTCAGTCAGATCGTGCTCGCCATAAGTGATGAAAATCTTCTGGCCCGTAATGCGGTAGGTGCCGTCGGTTGCGCGGTCCGCTTTGGTCCGCAAGGCCGCAAGATCGGAGCCTGCCTGCGGCTCCGTCAGATTCATCGTCGCCATCCATTCGCCCGAAACCAACTTCGCGAGATAAGTGCCTTTGAGGAGTTCGGAGCCGTGGTTGGCCAATGCCTCAAGAGCGCCCATGGTCAGGATGGGGCCGATGCCGAAGGCCATCGATGCCTCGTTCCACAATTCGATGCAGGCGGCGTTGAGCAGATGGGGCAAGCCTTGACCGCCGAATTCAGCCGGGCCGGCAAGGCCGTTCCAGCCGGCCCGCGTCCAGGCGGAATACGTCTCCTTCCAGCCGGGCGGCATCGTAATGCTGCCGTCCTTGAGCAGCGTACCGCGGCTGTCGCCGACCCTGTTGAGCGGCGCGATGACATCGGTTGCGAACTTACCTGCCTCCTCCAATACGGCGTCGATCACATCGTCGGTAAGATCGCCGTACAGCCCCTCCTCCAACATCTGCTTCAACCCGGCGGAATGCCGCAAAGTGAAGGCAATGTCGGCAATCGGTGCTCGGTAGGTCATGAGTTCGCTCCTGAACGGTCTGGCTCGTATTCATCAACTTCCAGACAAAGATGATCGATCATCGCGGGAAATGATATATCGAGTTAGAGCCGAGCAGGAGCAATGAATTGATGAATACCGAGCTTGCAACTCGGGTGATGAAGGCGGACGCCCAAACGATTGAAGCCGCGGCGCGCGGCCTTGCCGAGGGTGGCCTCGTCGCCTTCCCCACCGAAACCGTCTACGGACTGGGGGCCGACGCCACCAACGCCGCAGCGGTGGCGCGGCTTTATCAGGCCAAGGGACGCCCGGCCTTCAATCCGCTGATCGCGCACGTGGCGGATATCCAGGCCGCGCGACGGCTGGCCCGGTTTGATACGCTCGCCGAGCACCTTGCTGCTGCATTGTGGCCGGGCCCACTGACCTTGGTGCTGCCGAAATCGCCGGATTGTCCGGTCTGCGATCTCGCAACCGCGGGGCTCGATAGCATCGGCGTGCGTCTTCCCGACCACAGGGTTGCCCATGACATTCTGGCGGCGTTGGGCCGGCCGATCGTCGCGCCCTCCGCCAACCGATCGGGCCATGTCTCGCCGACCACGGCCGCTCACGTGGTTTCGGACTTAAGCGGCCGCATCGATCTCATCGTCGATGGCGGCCCGACTGCGGTTGGCGTTGAGTCCACAATCATTGCCTGTCTCGATGGCAATCCGACCTTGCTGCGGCCCGGCGGATATTCCCGCGCAAAGATCGAGCAGATCATCGGCCGTGCATTGGCCGATCCGGTGCTGCCGCTTGGCGCGCCGAGCGAAGGCGAAATCGTGATAGCGCCCGGGATGCTGGCTTCGCATTATGCGCCCAAAGCGCGGATGCGGCTTGGGGCTGATCGCGTTGATCCGGGAGAGGCCTTGCTCGCTTTCGGGTCCGCGCACCCGGCCGGTGCCGATCAAGCTGTCATGACGCTCAACCTTTCCGCGGCCGGCGACCTTGTCGAAGCGGCGGCCGCGCTGTTCTCGCATCTGCGCACGCTTGATGCGTCAGGCGCAGCGTCGATTGCGGTCATGCCAGTGCCATCACAGGGGCTTGGCGAAGCGATCAACGATCGGCTCGCCCGCGCAGCCGCCCCCCGGCCCTCCCCTTGAGCGCCATGGCGCGCGAGTTACAGTGAGCTTGATTTTGGAACACCGCCGAATGCGAGTGACCCCGTGAAACGTTTCAGTGCCATATCTTCTTCGGAACCCGGCGACACCGGCCGCACAATTGCGCCCGATCTGGTCGCCAAATTTGCCACGATCGTCGGAGACAAATACGTCATCCGCGATCCGCAGGCGTTGGAAAGCTTCGTGACCGAAGGCCGCGGCCTTTATCGTGGCCGCACACAAATGGTTCTGCGCCCGGGTAGCGTCGCGGAAGTATCGGCCATTCTCAAACTCGCGAATGACACCCGTACGCCGATTGTGCCCCAGGGCGGCAACACCGGCCTTGTCGGCGGGCAGATTCCTCACGATGGCGAAATCATCGTTTCGCTGACGCGGCTCGACAACATCCGCGAAGTCGATCCAACTTCAAACACCATGATCTGCGAGGCCGGTGTGGTGCTCGCAAAAGCCCAGGATGCGGCGGCAAGCGCCGGCCGGCTGTTTCCGCTATCACTCGGAGCCGAAGGCAGTTGCACGATCGGCGGCAATCTTTCCACCAACGCGGGCGGCACGGCCGTGCTTGCCTATGGCAATGCGCGCGAACTGGTGATGGGTCTTGAAGTGGTGCTTGCCGACGGACGGATCTTGAACAATCTGACTAAACTCAGAAAAGACAACACCGGCTACGATCTCAAAAATTTGTTTGTCGGCGCCGAAGGCACGCTCGGGATCATCACAGCCGCAGTGCTCAAGCTCTTTCCGCGTCCCCAGGCCGTCGAGACGGCATTCGTCGGCGTGCCCTCTCCTCGTGCAGCGCTCTCGCTGCTCAGGCTTGCAGTGGAACGCACCGGCGGCTCTGTCACCGGCTTCGAGTTGATCCCGCGCATTGCGGTTGAGTTCGCGGTCCGCCACGGCGCGGGTTGCCGCGATCCACTGCAGAGCGCTCATGCTTGGTACGTGCTACTCGAACTTTCCTCGCAGGCGCGCGAAGGGTTGCGCACCGTGCTTGAAAATTTACTTGAAGCAGGTCTTGAACAAAATCTGGTTGAGGATGCGGTGATTGCCGAAAGCCTCGATCATGCCAATGCCTTCTGGCATTTGCGAACAATGCTCACGGAAGTGCAAAAGCCGGAAGGCGGTTCAATTAAACACGACGTCTCCGTGCCGGTGGCCGCGGTGCCCGCCTTCATTGAGGAAGCGAGCGCTGCCGTGCAGGCGCTTGTTCCGGGATCGCGCCCCGTGCCGTTCGGTCATCTCGGCGACGGCAATATTCACTACAATGTCAGCCAACCGATTGACGCCGATAAAGCCGGCTTCCTGGCGCGCTGGAGCGAAATGAACGATGTCGTGCATGGCATTGTCGCCAGGCTCAACGGCTCGATTTCAGCGGAACACGGCATCGGCGTTTTGAAACGCGACCTCCTGCCCGGCGTCAAAGATCCAGTGGCGCTCGATCTGATGCGGACCCTCAAGCGTACGCTCGATCCCAACGGGATCCTCAATCCGGGCAAGGTGCTTTGAGAAGCAGCAGCCAGATCTCAGATAAGATTTGAGGTGGGGACCTTCAAACAAATTGGTTTAAGAAACAAACAAAGATCGCTTGCAAACAACACTTTCTCAAAACAGCGATGCTTGGCGATCGCCCTCTTTTTTCTTCGTCCGTTGCGATTTCGGCTTCGGGATCACGTCCGCCGTCTCATGATCGGAGCTCGCTGCTAATGCCGGCTCGATTAAGGCCGGCATATCGTTGACCGTGCGGTTGACCGCCGTCGAAACTTCGCGAATCTCCAGCAGGTTCTCAGGCGCCGGCGCGATCAGCGAGATCGCCGTTTCCGCATCGACTTTGTTGTGGTCGAGCCAGAAATCAAAAGCATCGGGAGTGATGATTGCAGGCATGCGATCGTGCAGCGGCGCGAGCGTCCGATTGGCGCGCGTTGTCACAATCGCGGCGGTTTCGATCTCCTCACCGTTCGGCCCGATCCAGGTTTCCCAGAGACCGGCAAAAGCCATCGGGCCGCCGTTCGTCGTGCTGATGTAATGCGGCGTCTTTCGCTCGCCCGCCCGCATCCATTCATAAAAGCCGTCCGCGGGAAACAAGCACCGCCGCCGGCGGACGGCATTACGGAACGAGGGCTTCTCGAGCAGCGTTTCGCCCCGCGCATTGATCAGCAGCGTGAAAGTTTTTAGATCTTTGACCCAGGTGGGGATCAATCCCCAGCGCACCAAAGCAAAGCGTCGCTTGCCCTCCTCCAGGCGGACAATGGGCACCGGCTGTGTCGGGGCGATGTTATAGCGCGGCGGAAAGTTCGGCAGGTCCGCATAATCGAAGAGATGCCGGATCTCATCGGGCGAGGAAATGATCGTGTAGCGTCCGCACATTTCCACCCTCCCCACGGCTCAAATCTGGCAGAACTCGCCTTCTTTCTTAAACCCACCTTAACCGGGGCTGAGAAGACTACGCTCAACGATTTCCACCGCTCCTGTGATGACGCATGACCGCTTCCGCTGCTTCCAAGCCTGCAGACTCTATGCCTGCAGAGGGATCGCCCTCGCGGCCGGCCATTGAGCCTGCGCGGCTTGCCGCGGCCAATATCAATCCCGTGACCGGGCTTGCTACCGACTACCTCAACCATTTCAACGAGGCGGTCATGGTGCTCGAAATGCTTCCGCAAATGCCGGAATGCATGGAAGAGTTGATCGTCTGGCGGCCGATGACCTATGCGGAACACTTTGCCGCCTCGAATTTCAAGGATCGGGAACTCGCGGTCGCCGCATACGAACTGGCGGAACCCTCAGCGCGCCTCCGGCTCGACGAACTCGCCGAGACCATGAACACCATCCTGCTCGCGACCCGCGATGCGATGCGCTCATCGCTGGCCACGCCCGTTGCAAATGCACTTGCGGAATATGCCGCGGCCCAGCTCAAGCCGCTGGTCGCGCGCGCCGGGGCCGTGATCAACGGCAAAGAAGCCGGCCACTCGCAGGACGGGGTCGCAGAGCCGGCTCAGGTGGCCATTGATGCCCTTATGGATCCTTGATTGAAGGGGCCAGCCATTTCGGCCGACTGGCCCGCTACGGGCGCCCCATGAAATGCTATTGCATTCGATATGAGCGATCCTCGGATCTACCCCAACCGGCCCTATCTCGCTGTCAGTGCGGCCATTATCCGCGACGACCGCGTTCTTGTCGTGCGCCGCGCCCGCAAGCCCGCAAGCGGCCTGTTCACGCTGCCTGGAGGCGGTGTTGAAGCGGGCGAAACACTTGTCGAGGCGGTTCAGCGCGAGGTTATGGAGGAGACGGGTCTGACCATCGATGTCGTTGCGCTCGCGGGACATCGGGAAGTCATCGTCCGGGATAAGGCAGGCGCGGTTGAGCGCCATTTCGTCATTATGGCGTTCGCCGCCCGATTGGCGGGCGGGGATATCGTGCTGAACGACGAAATTGCGGAAACGCGCTGGGTTTTACCCGACGAACTCGCCGACCTGTCGACCACCGAGGGGCTTGGTGAAATTGTCGCCGCGGCATTCGAATGCCTGGACAAGACCGGTTAGAGATGGCTTCCGGATTACTTGCGCGACTGCGCGGGCGGGCGCATATGTCGACCTCATGCTGACTCGTGCCTTGATACTCGCTTGGATGTTCACCTGGATCGGACTTGCGGCATCGGGGGGCGCCGCCAAGGCGGTCGAGCCGCGCGCGCCTTATGAAAGCGAATTGCAGCGGCTTTCGGAAATTCTCGGCGCCCTGCACTACCTGCGCGGCATTTGCGGCGCCAATGAAGGCCAGACCTGGCGCAATGAAATGCAGGCGCTGGTCGATGCGGAAACGGCGGGCAGCAGCGAGCGGCGCGAACAACTGATCGCAAGCTTCAACCGCGGCTATCGGGGATTTCAGCAGTCGTATCGGACCTGCACACCGGCAGCGAACCTTGCAATCCGGCGCTATCTTGATGAGGGCGCGAAGATCGCTCGCGACATCACCGCGCGGTTTGCAAATTAAAGCGTTTTCAAGCGAAGCATGCCTTCGGACTTGATCCGGAGGTGGGTACCGGTTCGCGTAAAGAAAACGCGTCAAAACAAAAGCATAGAGCGCGTTCATGATTCGACTCAAAGTGAACGCGCTCTAACGCGCACACGCGCGATCGTCCGTCATCCACAAGCTATCAACAGATTCGTCGCCGAATTAACCTTTCCTAAAGGTCTGGCTAGGATGGCGCGAAGCGCGTGCTAACGTGCAAATATTCTGGGACGGAGGCGCCATCGGCGCCTGAGGGGAAGTTGCAATGACAGTCTTGGCGCGTCCAATGCCGGCTCCTGAGCCGGTGTCAGACCATGAGCAGAAGCAGGTGGCGCTGGGTTATCTGTGGGAAGCCTGGGCTGAAGCAAGCCTCGATGGCGTGGACGAAGACTGCCTGGCGCAAGCGTGCCTGTTTACAGCGCTCTCCGAGTTGGTCACGACTTACGGTGAGGATGCAACCGCGCAATTTGCCGAAGGTCTTGCCGCGCGCATCCGCAACGGCGAATTCTCCATCGAAGTTTCGCGGCAGTAAGACAGAGCGCGAGAGCGCCTCTTCCGTCTGGCTGGTTAATGCTTCTCTAAAAAATCCGCACTGCAACACTGAAGAATCTAGGTTTATCCGGGCTTCTATTTTCCAGGTATTGTGCGAATTGACCGGCCACCATTACGTACTTCGGTAATATTTGCGCGGCATAGTAGCTGACATGGTTCCTCAAAATCCGCCAGGCTTTGAGAAGACATGGTCTCGCAACAATCCCTTATCGTAGAACTTGAAGACGCCATCAATTCCGGATCCGTCGAGCGGCGCGTTGAAACGCTCCGGCGGATTACCGACCTTTTCCTGACCGGGGCCAGCATGTACTCGGAGCAGCAGGTTACGCTGTTCGACGATGTCATGGGCCGGCTGACGACCCTGATAGAGACCAAAGCCCGCGCTGAACTCTCGGATCGGTTGGCATCGATTCCCAATGCGCCTGTCAATGTGGTCCGAGCTCTGGCGAACGACGACGAGATCGAAGTCGCTGCACCTGTTCTGACCTATTCCGAACGGCTCGACGATCGTGATCTGATCAAAAGCGCGCAAACCAAAAGCCAGCAGCATCTGTTGGCAATTTCCAACCGTGTAACGCTCAGCGAAGCGGTCACGGACGTGTTGGTTGAGCGCGGCGACAAGGTGGTGGTCCATTCGGTTGTGAAAAACCAAGGCGCCCAGTTTTCGGATAATGGCTTCGATATCCTGGTCAAACGTTCGGATTATGACGAGGTATTGGCCGAATTGGTGGGCTTGCGCGACGATATTCCCAGCCATCAATTCGTTATGCTGGTTTCCAAAGCTTCGGATGCCGTGCAAGCAAAGCTGATTGCCGGCAACCCGCGAGCATCAGGCGAGATCCGCAATGTCGTCACCGACATTGCAGGTAAAATCAAGACCGAGGTATCGGGACCGGCTTACGATTACACCGCTGCAAAACATCTCATCGAGAATTTGCAAGCCTCGGGCAGACTCGCCGAAAGCGCGATCAACGAGTTTGCAAAAGACAAGAAGTTCGAAGAAACCATTGCAGGCCTCGCGCTGATGTGCGGGCTGCCGACCGAAGTTGTTGAACGAGCCGTGCTCGATGAGCGGCCGGACATGGTTTTGATCCTGGCCAAGGCGGCAGGATACTGCTGGGCCACGACCAAATTGATTCTGATGCTGCGGACCTCGTACGGCGGCCCGTCAAAGCAGGAATTGGAACGCGCCTTGAGCAGCTTTGACCGTCTCCAGGTCGCGACGGCTCAAAGGGCTGTCCGCTTCTATCAAGCGCGCCAAAATCAAATGGATGTGGAAGCTCCCCGTGTTGCGTAAGCGGGCCGGGCGAGATTTCGATCAATATTTGGTTTACAACCTGCGGTATTTTGAACTGATAGATCATCAGTTTATTTACGAAGCTCGTCCTAATGTGCGCGCGCTCGCTCAAAGCCGAGCCGCATCTTTTGTATCGAGTGCCATCCGTCAAAGCGAACCTACCGATGACGAACTCCGCCTACAGCTCACTCATTAGCGATCTCGAGCACGCGATCTCGCATGGGTCGGCGCAGCATCGCGCCGAGACGCTGATGCATGTGACGGATTTGTTCATCACCGGATCGGGGAAATACTCCGACGATCAAATCGAGATTTTCGATGACGTGATTGGCCGATTGGCGGCGGCAATTGAAGCAAAAGCGCGGGTCAAACTCGCAACCAGGCTCGCCTCCCTTGCTCAAGCGCCGTCCAAAGTGCTGCGATCGCTTGCCTTTGACGACAACCCCGAAGTTGCCGCTCCGGTTCTTGCAGGCTCTGCCGTCCTCGATGACGAAACATTGATCGAGAGCGCAAGTAAAAAGAGCCAACAGCATCTGCTTGCTATTTCAGAGCGCGCTTCGCTCAGCGAGGCCGTAACGGACGTCCTGGTCGAGCGCGGCGATCGACAAGTCATTCACTCCGTCACTCGCAACAGAGGTGCGCGGTTTTCCGATGCGGGCTTCGGAAAGCTGGTTAAACGGTCGGAAGGCGACGATATGCTTGCGGAGCATGTCGGCTTGCGCGCCGATCTTCCGCGCCACCATTTGCTGCGGCTGATTGCGAATGCGACCGATACCGTCCGGAAAAAGCTTGAAGGTGCAAACCCGCAGGCTGCGGAGGACGTCAAACAGGTCGTTACCGAAGTCGTCGGAAAGATACGCGCAGAGTCGGTTTCCGCTTCGCGCAACTACATGGCCGCAAAGCAGGCGATCGAGCCACTGCTGCATTCCAAAAAATTCGGCGAAAACGAGCTTTATGCGCTGGCCAAGGCCAAGAGGTTCGAGGAAACGGTCATTGCCCTTGCTTTCCTCAGCAGCGTTCCCATCGAAGCAGTCGAAACGGCAATGCTCGATGAAAGCGCCGATATGATGCTGATCCTGATCAAGGCCGCACGGATGTCCTGGACGACAGCAAAAGCCATTCTGCTGTTGCGCGCCGCCGATCGCGGAGTGTCGGCACACGATCTGGAACAAGCGCTGATCGGTTTCGAACGGCTCAATGTCGAAACGGCACAGCGAGTCGTCAAATTCTACAAAACACGGCTGACCGCAACCGCCGTTCCGGCGTGAGTGACACCGACTGAAACCTCACCCCAACGCTTCAAGAAACCGCACGGCCTCGCCTTGTGACGGCGTGACGAGTTCGCTCTCCCACATCACCTTGCGTCCGCGAACGAATGTGCCGACCGGCCAGCCGGTGACGGTAACGCCGTCGTAAGGCGTCCAGCCGGCGCGCGAGGCAACCCATTTGTTGGTGATCGTTTCGCGGCGCTTGAGATCGACAATCGTGAGATCCGCGTCGTAACCAACCGCAATGCGCCCCTTGCGGGCGATGCCGAACAATCGAGCTGGGCCCGCGCTCGTGAGATCAACAAATCGCTCCAATGTGAGACGTCCGGCATTGACGTGATCAAGCATGACCGGCACCAGAGTCTGCACACCCGTCATCCCGGAGGGACTTGCCGGATACGGCTTGGCTTTTTCTTCCGCCGTGTGCGGCGCGTGATCGGAGCCGAGAATGTCGACAATGCCTTGCGCAACACCGCGCCAGATCGCCGTCTTATGAGCGGCGTCGCGGACCGGCGGGTTCATCTGCGCGCGTGTTCCCAGCCGCTCGTAACATTCCGGCGCTTCAAGCGTGAGATGATGCGGCGTGACTTCGACCGAGGCGACATCCTTGTGATGCCGCAGCAGATCGATTTCCTGTGCCGTGGAGATATGCAAAACATGAACCCGCTTGCCGGTCTCGCGCGCAAGCCGCACGAGCCGCTCAGTCGAGGAGAGCGCGGCAACCTCATCGCGCCACACCGGATGCGAGCGCGGATCGCCTTCGATCCGCAGATTCTTTCGTTCGCGGAGCCGGAATTCATCCTCGGAGTGAAACGATGCGCGGCGACGGATCGCCTTGAGGACATCACGGACGCCCTCCTCGTCCTCCAGCAGCAACGAGCCCGTCGAAGAGCCCATGAAAACTTTAATGCCGGCCGCACCGGGTAACCGCTCAAGCTCCGGGAGATCGCGGACGTTGTCGCGTGTGCCACCGACAAAGAAGGCAAAATCGCAGTGCATGCGGTGCCGGCCGCGTTTGACCTTATCGGCCAGCGCCTCGGCCGATATGGTCAGAGGGTCGGTGTTCGGCATTTCGAACACCGCAGTGACTCCCCCCATCACGGCGGAGCGCGAGCCGGTTTCCAGGTCTTCCTTCTGGGTCAGCCCGGGCTCGCGAAAATGGACTTGCGTATCGATCACGCCCGGCAGCAGGTGAAGACCCTGGCAATTGACGATCTCGCCCGCGGACGCGCCGGCCAGATTGCCGATTTCGGCAATGGTTCCGTCCTTGATACCGATGTCGCGCAGGCCCGTTCCGTCCTGATTGACGACAGTGCCGCCCTTAAGAACGACGTCATAGAGTTGCGCCATTGATCATCCCGCTTCGGATTGCTCTTGAGGCGAGCCGAGGGCCGCCTTACGTTTCAGCCCACACAAAGCAGGAATGATCGAGGCCGGTCAATCAGACTAGTGCCCTGTTTTCGAAGTTCGTGATACGCAGCGGCACTCTCTTACACGAACTTCGAAAACAAAAGGGTACTAGCAAACCATTGATTCTAGTGCCGCTTTCGATTTGAAGTTCCTAAAACGAGTTTGCTGCGACTGGTGTAGGAACTACAAATCGGCGGCACTAGGTGCCGATTCATCCGAAAGGATCTTAAGATGCGTGCAGCACTGCTGCCCGACCGCGGCCTCATCAGTGTTGAGGGTGCCGAGGCCAAACGGTTTCTCAACGGGCTGCTGACGGCCGATATCGGCAAGGTGACGCCGGACGCGCCGCGTTTTGCCGCACTGCTAAGCCCACAGGGCAAAATTCTCGTCGATTGCATCGCCATTGAGGCCCCGGATCACGGCATCTTGCTGGATTGTCCGAAGACGCTTGCCCCAGGGCTCGCCGAGCGGCTCGCTTTCTACAAACTTCGCGCCGCGGTGACGATTGAGGACCTGTCCGCGACCCACGGTGTTGTGGCGCTCTGGGACGGAGCCGCGCCCGATCTGGCGCTTGCTTACCCCGACCCACGCGTGCCGGCGCTTGGAGCGCGGATGATCGTTGCGCTCGATGAGGTCCCCGAACTCGTCCGCGAGCTCAAGGCCGACTTCGTCGATGCCGCCCTTTACGAACAGCATCGGATCGCGCTCGGGGTTCCGCGTGGCGGCCTCGACTTTATCTATGGCGACGCATTTCCTCACGAAGCCGACATGGACCAACTCAACGGCGTTGACTTCGACAAGGGATGCTATGTGGGCCAGGAGGTCGTGTCGCGCATGGAGCATCGCGGGCACGCACGCACCCGCATCGTCTGTGTGAGGTATGAGGGCTTCGCACCTGAATCCGGCATTCCGGTGCTCGCCGGCGAAAAGCAAATCGGCCATCTCGGCTCGACCGCTCATGGAAACGGCCTTGCGCTTTTACGACTTGATCGGCTCGCAGAGGCACTTGCCGCGGGTGTGCCGCTGACCGCGGGTGGAATTGCCCTACAAGCCGTCAAACCGCGCTGGGCGAATTTTGCTTTCCCCGGCGAACAG
>DATAIA010000520.1:0-10722 GCA_036262895.1 Xanthobacteraceae bacterium | reverse complement strand
TCAATCTCTTAAAAGCGTTTTCAAGCAAAGCATGCCTTCGGACTTGATCCGCAGACGGCGGCGGTTCGCGTCAAGAAAACGCGTCAAAACAAACAATAGAGCGCGATCATAGCTCAACCCACAGTGAGCGCGCTCAGGTTCGTAGCCGCTCACATAGGAACATCACATTAAAAAACCAGAATGTCCCGACACTTTTGTATTCAGTAGCCTCAAGGATAAAGCCGTGTCTTGGTCCAGGGCTCTCCGGGATGGGGCCGCTCGAACACAATCCGATCATGCAGTCGGTAGGGACGGTCGTGCCAGAACTCAATTGAGCGTGGAATAATGCGAAAACCGCCCCAATGCGGCGGTCGGGGAATAGTGCCAACCGCGTATTTTGCAGTGTAAAGCGCAATTGCTTTTTCAAAGGCGTGTCTGCTTTCCAACGGGGCAGACTGCTTGCTGGCCCATGCCCCGATTTGCGCCAGCCGCGGCCTGGTTGCGAAATAGGCGTCGGCTTCCTGAGCGCTGACACGTTCAACCGCGCCGCGAATACGGATCTGCCGCAATAATGATTTCCAATGGAAAACCAGCGCCGCGGAGGATTGAGCGGTCAGCTCGCGCCCCTTCTGGCTCTCAAGGTTCGTGTAAAAAACGAATCCATGCTCATCAACCCCCTTGAGCAGGACCATCCGCACATTGGGCATGCCGTCGGAATCGACGGTCGCAAGCGCCATGGCGTTGGCGTCTGCGGTCTCAGTCCGGGTCGCCTCTTCTAGCCATGCCGCAAACAAGCGAAATGGTTCGCTTGCTTGCGTAAAATCACCGGACGTTAACCAACTCGGGTTTTCAATTGGGGAGTGGTCGGACACTTGTGGGGCACCTTGGTCAAACTGCATCGCGTTCAGTCGCAGTATAAAGGAATGGCGATGGCACGCCCATGGCGGCTTCAATCGATTCAATTCGGCTCGATTGCAGCAGCGGTGCTGCTTGCTCTCCCGCTGGGGGCCTGCGCCATTTCATACAAACTCGATGCCTTATTCGGCAAAGACAAAGATGATCCGGTGCCGCAGCAAACCAGTTCCATCGATACGCGGCCTGACGCGCCCTCGGAAGCCATCGAGGCAAGTGCCGACACCTCGCTCCGGGCGGCCGCGATGCAGGTGCTGACCCGCGGAAGTAAGGACGTCAGCGTCGCGTGGGAAAACCCCAGCACCGGCGCACGCGGCACGATCACGCCGCTTTCGAACGCCTATTCTGCCGATGGCCGTGAATGCCGAGACTTCCTGGCCAGTTACATTCACGGCCAAACCGAATCATGGTTGCAGGGAGAAGGCTGCCGGATGCGGGAAGGACGCTGGGAAGTGCGGGCCATGAAGCCGTGGAAACGCACCTAGTGTCCCCGTTTCCGAGGTTCGTATGCCATTGCGGCACACGCTCGTACGAACGTCGGAATCAGAGGGACACTAGCAACTTTATGGTTTCCAGTGTGGTTTCGGATTTGACGTTCCTATTCAAGCTTGCTGCGAATGGAGTAGGACGGTCAAATCCACCCCACTAAACTGCGCGACGGAATTAATCTTGTCGGTACAAGGACCTCCCGGTCCTTGTTGCAGTTCCAACACAATACCCCCACATTGGTGAGCAATACGGCCCTTTCGGCCGCCATATCATCACCCGGAGTCAACAAGGATGCGCGACCCCTACAGCGTTTTGGGGGTGCCGAAGACGGCGAGCCCGGACGAAATCAAGAAAGCCTTTCGGCGGCTTGCCAAAAAGCTGCATCCCGATGCTAACAGCAAGGATCCAAAAGCTGCGGCGAAGTTCGCTGAACTCAACGCGGCGTATGAGATTGTTGGGGACGAGAAGAAGCGCAAGGCGTTTGATCGCGGCGAGATTGATGCCGAAGGCAAGCCTCGCTTCCATGGTTTCGAAAGCCAGCCAGGCCGCGGGGCAGGCTTTGGCCCCGATAGCCATTTCGAAAGCTTCACCTGGGGCCCCGCAGGCCCCCAGCCTGGAAGCGGCGGGCGCCAAGGCGCAGGCGGATTTGGGCGCTTTGAAGATGTTTTGAGCGAGATGTTCGGTGGCTTCGGAGCCGGCCGCGCCGATCCGGGCTTTGGCTCCCAGTTCACGAATGAAGACCTTGGTGCACGCCAACGTTCCCAGGACGTTACGGCAGCCATTACGATCAACCTTGCCGATGCGGTCAACGGCGCGACAAAACGCATTCGGCTTCCAACGGGGAAAGAGGTTGAAGTCAAGATCCCATCAGGCGTGACCGATGGACAACAAATCCGCCTCAAGGGACAGGGGCTAGCCGGGCCTCGTGGGCGCACGGGCGATGTCCTGATCACCGTGAGCGTAGCACCTCATTCGGTTTTCAAGATTGATGGGGTCAATTTAAAGCTGGACCTGCCAATCAGCCTCTACGAGGCGGTGCTCGGAGCGAAGGTTCGTGTGCTGACGCTTGATGGCGCGGTGGAAATTGCAATTCCGCCCGGCACCAATGGCGGCCGTATTTTCCGTCTCAAGGGCAAAGGGCTGCCCTCGAAAACAGCCCCAGGCGATCTTTTTGCGACAATCCGTATCGTTCTTCCCGAACGGCCTGATCCCGATTTGGAGGAACTGATGCGCCGGTGGAAACAAGCAAAGCCCTATGACCCCCGAAAGGGCTTAAGCGGGCAGGATTCGGATTGATTCCGGAGCCGAGTCCTTAATCCCCAACAATGACTGCCGGTGCAGTTTTATCGGCGCTCCGTTGCATTTCCGAACTACCCGGCAGCTTCCCACTGCTTGAAGGGATTCCCACCCTATGCCATAGGAGGCCGCCGGCAAGCAGACGATCGCCATTCTGCTGCCAATTCGGCGAGGTGCGTGATGGCAGAAGCCAGCGGTCTGATGCGCGGCAAGCGCGGCCTGATTATGGGCGTTGCTAATAATCGGTCGATTGCCTGGGGCATCGCCAAAGCCGCGCATATGCAAGGCGCAGAGCTTGCCTTTACCTATCAAGGCGAGGCGCTGAAAAAGCGTGTTGCACCATTGGCGGAAGAAGTCGGCGGGCTGGTCGTCGGCCATTGCGATGTGACCGATCCCGCAAGCATTGATGCGATATTCTCGGCAATCAAATCCAATTGGGGTTCACTCGACTTCCTTGTCCATGCCATTGCATTCTCGGACAAAGACCAGCTCGACGGCCGATATATCGACACGACCGCGGACAATTTCTCCAAGACTCTTCAGATCAGCTGCTATTCGTTTACGGCTGTTGCGCAGCGCGCCGAGCTTCTGATGACGAATGGCGGATCGATGCTCACCCTTACCTATTACGGCGCGGAAAAGTGGATGCCGCACTACAACGTCATGGGTGTTGCCAAGGCGGCACTTGAGGCGTCGGTACGTTATCTCGCTGCGGACCTCGGAAGCAAAAACATCCGGGTGAACGCGATCTCGGCCGGCCCGATCAAAACGCTTGCCGCATCGGGAATCGGCGATTTCCGTTACATCCTCAAATGGAACGAGTTCAATGCGCCATTGCGTCGAAGCGTGACAGCCGAGGAAGTCGGCGACACCGCCGTGTATTTCCTGTCTGACATGTCGCGCGGCGTCACCGGCGAAATCCATCACGTCGATGCCGGCTATCATATTGTCGGGATGAAAAATCCCGAGGCCCCGGACATTTCCGTCGGTCAGGGCTGGAGCGACGGCGGCGGTTAGGATCCGAAGCGAAAGACGACCGCCTCACCATGCCGCATCCCCTCCTCTATTTCATCCGGCACGGCGAAACGGATTGGAATATCGAAGGCCGGCTGCAGGGGCAGTCGGACACGCCGCTTAATGCGCGCGGCCGCAAGCAAGCGGTCGCCTGCGGTAAAATCCTGGCCGGTGTATTCGCCCGCGAGGGCCGAAATCCCAATGAACCCGATTATGTCGCAAGCCCGCTCAGCCGCGCGCGCGAGACCATGGAGCTGGTACGCTCCACACTCGGCCTCGCGCCGGACCATTTTCATCTTGATCCGGCGCTGATGGAGCTGTCGTTCGGACGATGGGAGGGCTCGACCATTCCTGAGCTTCGCGTCATCGACGCTCAAGGCATTGTCGAACGCGAGCGCGATAAATGGAACTTCGTGCCTCCCGGAGGCGAGAGCTACGAGCAACTGACACAGCGCGTGGCAACATGGCTGAAGACCGCGACGCGAGACACGGTGGTGCTCGCCCACGGCGGCACGATGCGGGCGCTGGTCACGCTGCTGGAGATTGCGCCCAAGCGGACCGCGCCGGTCATGCCAATCGATCAGGGCGTTGTCTATTGCCTCTCTGAGGGCCGCCTGGAACGTTACGAGTGATGAGCGCCGCTGCCGGCGAACGTCACCACCAACTCCACGGCCGATCCGCGGGGCAAACTGATCACTCCGGAAGCGCTCCTCGCATGACGGCCAAGATCACCTAAGGCTTCAACGAAAAATTCCGAGGATGCATCAAGGACAGTCGCATGATCGATGAACTCCGCTGTGCAGGCGACGAGGCCATCGACTCTCAGAAGGCCTTCGAACCGGCTGAATGCCTGGGTCAGATATTTGATCTGCGCCAAGGCATTGATAGCTGCCTGCCGCGCCGCAGCCCTCCCCTCGTCCAGCGATAAATTCGCACCCAGACGTCCGGCATGCTGCACCTTGCCGTCAAGGATCGGCAACTGCCCGGACAGATGCCAGATGCCCTGATGGGAAACGCCACGCACGTAGCTTCCGAGCGGCAAAGGCGCATCTGGAAGCGTGATGCCGAGCTTTGCAAGGCGTTGCTCGACGCTCAGGTTCATGAGAATGAGCTCCAGACATTCGGGGCGAGCTTGGGAACAATTTCACACCCGATTTCATCGAGTACTTCGTCGGCCGGTCGCCGCCCATACTTCAAATTCAGCACCACGTGTGAAATCTTCGCGTCCCGAAGTTGTTCGAAATAGTGAAGCAACGCTTCACGTCCGCTCCGGAAACCTAAGTGAACCGGGCTCGGCGGCTCTTTGGGATTGGCGCTCAAATCAATATAGAGCGATTGTGCCAACGGCTTCCTGGAGCCCGGAGCAACGCGCTCGACCGTGCTATTCCACGCCTCCGCCACCTGCTTCTGGACGGAAGCGACGCGAGGATAAACGACCCATCCGTCAGCATGCTCGGCAATCCATTCGATGGGTTGCTGGCTGGCGCCCGTGACGAGGACCGGCAATTTGCCGGCAGGCTTGGGCACCAAATCCACATTCTGCATTCGACCGTAGATGGATTCCAAAGCAGGAAACGAGTCTCGAAGAACGCTCTTCAGCACGTGGAAATTTTCGCGGAATTGAGCACCGCGTGTTTCGAGCGGAACGCCAAAGGCAGGAAATTCGGCAGGACGATCGCCCGTCGCCACCCCGAGAACGAGCCGGCCGCCAGCGAGGCGGTCCAGCGATGCTGCCGCTTTCGCTGTATGAATAGGATGGCGCAACGGCAGGATGATTGCGCCTGTTGCGAGCGCTATTTCACGTGTATGCGCCGCTATCCAGGCCAAATAAACCCAGGGATCATAAACTTGGCCGACATCGCCAAAGCTCGGGTCCCTTAACGGCACATCCCTGAACCAGAGCGCGGCGAAGCCCAGTTCTTCCGCGCGCTTCGCAAGCTGCTCCTGCTTCTCCATCGTCGGATTGTCGTGGGAGAAGGCCTCGATCGGGAAAAACACTCCAAGGGTCAGGGCATCGGCCACAAACATCCGCCGATATCCAGGGGCCATATGTGCCGGGCGGCCCGTGGTCTCCGCAAGCGCCGTCATATGGGACTACCTCATAGCGAGGACGGCGTGATCACGCCGCCCAAGGGAGAAGAGCGATCTTGCCGGCAACAGCGCCGTCAGAGATCAACTGGTGAGCCTTCGGTGCATCCCTTAGCGGCAGCACTTTGTCCAGGGCTGCCCGGATACGTCCCTTACGGACCAGATCCAGACCGAAGCGCAGTTCCTCCATGCTGCCCATCCAGGAGCCAAGGATGCGGCGCTCGTTCCTGAAAAACGGATAAAGGTGAGGGATCGTCGCTTCAGCACCACCAGTCAGACCGAAGTTCACAATCGTGCCCCTCGGCTTAAGGCTGTCGAGGCTGTCTGCGAATGTGCTTCCCCCCACGGGGTCGATCACCACATCGACACCGTCTCCGCGCGTCCACTCGCGAACTGCATCTAACACGCGCGTCTGTTTGTAGAAGATGATTTCGTCGGCCCCCATCCGGCGAGCGACATCGGCCTTTGCTTTTGTGCTGACTGTCGCAATCACCGAAGCGCCCAGCGCCTTGGCAACCTGGATCGCCATGCTCCCGCTCCCGGACGCACCGGCCTGGACGAGCACGCGATTTCCTGTCGTCACTTTGCCCAGTGTCTTGA
This sequence comes from Xanthobacteraceae bacterium, assembly GCA_036262895.1. Classification (GTDB taxonomy): domain Bacteria; phylum Pseudomonadota; class Alphaproteobacteria; order Rhizobiales; family Xanthobacteraceae; genus AP-16. The sequence goes on along the minus strand of DATAIA010000520.1, from coordinate 4,344 downwards.
CCGCATGCACAGCCGTTACGAGCACCAAAGGAATGGTTGAAAGCTCCTCCGGCGGAAGGCCGGTATCATCGCGCAGCAGCCAGCGCGAATGCACTTGCATGTACTGCGCATATCCGCCCCACTCGAACGTGCCTGCCGGAAAGTAGCTGGGAGCATCGTTCTCAGGTTGGTGAAGACGCTCTTCCGGCTTGGTCGGATAGCCAGGAGCGACAATCACTTTATCGCCGACAGACCAGGACTTAACTCCCGCGCCCACCAGTGCGATTTCACCAACGACGTCGCTTCCGCCAACATGCGGAAGCGGAATGTCCTGGCTCACAATGCCAGACCGAATGAGAAGGTCGTAGTAATTGGTCCCGACAGCGGACACTTTAACCACAACGTGCTCGGGCTTGGCCTCAGGGACCGTGACGTCCTCATAGTTGAGCACTTCGGGCCCACCGAAACGGCGGATCAGGACCGCTTTCATCATCATATTCCACCTCAATTCCGGGGCGGACTCTCGCGCCCCGATTCAGAGTGGAATACTCGTTTGAAGTTAGTTATAAGGGAAATAATGATATTTTGTATGAGACATTCACGTAATGAATATCAGGAAACTGGACCTGAATCTGCTCGTCGCTCTGGATGCTTTGCTGGACGAACGCAGTGTGACGCGGGCAGCGGCACGCCTTTCCATGTCCCAACCTGCCCTGAGCAGCGCTCTCCATCGCCTCAGAATCGCGTTCGGCGACACCCTATTCACGCGTGGGCAAAGGGGGCTGATCCCGACCGAGCGCGCCCGCGCGCTTGCTGAGCCGCTCAAGCAGATCCTTCGCGAAGCCGAAGAACTCGTGCGGCAACCGGTCTTCGACTCCGACACTGCTGTCCATGATTTTCGCGTTGCGACGACGGACTACATGCTGGTGACCGTGATCGTTCCTTTTCTGGAATTTCTCGAGGAAACGGCTCCAAATATTTCTGTGACAGCACGATCACTTGAGTTTCCGGACATTCCAAGCCGACTCGCAAATGGTGATCTCGAACTCGGCATTATGATCCCGGAGTTTGCTGCTCCGTTTTTGCACGCGAAACATCTCTACACGGACCGGTACGTTGGGGCCGTTCGAAAAAATCATCCGCTGGGAGATCGGATTGTTACGATCGAAGAATTTTGCCGGTTCCCGCACACGCTGATTGTTCCCACCGGAGGCTCCATTCGCGGCCCCGTCGACGATGCCCTTTCAGCGGTCGGCGCAAAGCGAAAGGTCCGTGTAAGCCTGCCGAGCTTTCTGGCGCTGCCATATATCTTGCGTCAGACCGATCTTATTGCCGTTGGTCCCGAGCGACTGTTTCAGAAGATGTCGGGCGAATTGAAGTTGTTCGAAATCCCGGTTTCCGTCCCCACCTTCGACATCATCGCCGTGTGGCACCCCCGCGTCCATAATGACCTGGCTCACCGGTGGTTTCGCCGCAAGTTGGCGGAGCTTGCTGATGGGTAGCGGAGCTTGAGGGTTAACGCCCCGCTTTGATCACGATTTGACCCGGCAAATGGCGCGGGCTACCAGTGCCGCAGCCTATTTTAGAGCAGTAGGACCTCATGTCCTTTAATACGTTCGGCCATCTGCTGCGTATCACGACCTTTGGCGAGAGCCACGGGCCTGCGATCGGTTGCGTGGTGGACGGCTGTCCGCCGCACATCCCGCTGACCGAGGCGGACATTCAGCCCTATCTCGACAAACGGCGGCCGGGGCAGTCGCGCTTTACCACCCAGCGGCGCGAAACCGATGCGGTGAAGATTCTCTCCGGCGTGTTCATGGACGAGGCCAAGGGCCAGCAGGTCACGACAGGTACGCCGATCGCGCTGCTGATCGAGAACGTCGATCAACGCTCCAAAGACTATTCCGAAATCAAAAACGTCTATCGGCCAGGCCATGCCGATTGGACCTACGACATCAAATATGGCGTTCGCGATTATCGCGGTGGCGGCCGCTCCTCCGCTCGGGAAACCGCGTGCCGGGTTGCGGCCGGTGCTATCGCGCGCAAAATTATGGCAGGCGTGACCGTGCGTGGCGCGCTTGTGCAAATGGGCCCCCACAAAATCGATCGGGCGCGTTGGGATTGGGCCGAAGTCGAGCGCAATCCGTTCTTCTGCCCCGATGCGAAAGCAGCCGCCCTATTTGAAACCTGTCTCGACGACATCAGAAAATCAGGCTCCTCCATCGGAGCTGTCATTGAAATCGTTGCCGAGGGTGTACCGCCCGGCCTCGGCGCGCCGATTTACGGCAAGCTCGACGCCGAGCTCGCTTCTGCGCTGATGAGCATCAATGCGGTCAAGGGCGTCGAGATCGGCGATGGTTTCGCCACCGCCGAACTGACAGGCGAGGAAAATGCCGACGAAATGCGCATTGGCAACGACGGCTATCCGCGGTTTCTCTCGAACCACGCAGGAGGCATCCTTGGTGGCATTTCGACCGGACAATCCGTGGTCGCCCGCTTTGCGGTGAAACCCACCTCCTCCATTCTGACGCCACGTAAGACAGTTGACCGGTACGGCAAAGAAACCGAGATCGTCACCAAAGGGCGCCACGACCCGTGCGTTGGCATTCGTGCTGTCCCAATCGGCGAGGCAATGGTGGCTTGCGTCATTGCAGATCACTATCTGCGGCATCGAGGCCAGGTCGGCGATGGTCCAGTGTGGCCGTTCGCGTAATGAAGGTGAGTTGACGTGCTGGACATTCAAGAACGGGTCGAAGCGGTTGTCGAAGCGTTTGGCCGCGGTGAACTCGTCGTCGTGACAGATGATGATGACCGGGAAAATGAGGGCGATCTGTTTGTTGCGGCGTCTCTGTGCACGCCGGACAAGATGGCGTTCATCATCCGCCACACGTCGGGCATTGTCTGCGCACCGCTGACTTCGGATGAAGCCAAGCGCTTGCATCTTGATCCGATGGTGGCCGCCAACGACGCGCCGCTCGGCACAGCCTTTACCGTCTCGGTTGATTTTCGCCATGGGCTGACGACGGGAATTTCCGCCGAAGAGCGCGCCAACACCGTGCGGGGGCTGGCGAACGGCAATACGGGACCTGCGGATTTTGTGCGGCCCGGTCATGTCTTTCCGCTGATTGCCAAGGCAGGCGGCGTCCTGATGCGATCGGGACACACGGAAGCCTGTGTCGACCTTTGCCGCCTTGCAGGTCTGCCGCCCGTTGGCGTGCTCGCGGAAATGATGAACGATGATGGATCGGTCATGCGCGGACCGCAGGTCGCCGCTTTTGCCAAACAGCACGGCCTCAAATCGCTATCGATTGCCGACCTCATCGCTTATCGTCAGGCGCGCGACAAACTGGTCGAACGTGTCGCCGAGTTTCCGGTCCAATCCGAGATCGGCATGCTGAAAGGCTACGCCTACATCACGCCCTTCGACCAAGTGCATCACATGGCCTTCGTCTACGGCCGGATCGGTGACGGCAAAGGCGTGCTGGCGCGGCTGCATCGCGCCGATGTGATTGGCGACGTATTTGGCGGCGCCAAAACAATCCACTCGACATTGCAGCGTTTCAAAGCAGAAGGGAGCGGCGTGATCGTCTATCTGCGAGACGGAACCGCGGGTGTGCCGATGACTGCCATTCCTCACGAAGGCGATACTGCCTCGGAAGCCGCCCGAACGCGGCAATGGCGCGAGATCGGCCTTGGTGCACAAATCCTGAAGGATCTCGGCATCTCGTCCATACGGCTCATCGCTTCGACGCAACGCACGTATGTCGGCATTGCCGGTTTCGGGATCGAAATCCTCTCAACCGAGACGGCATGAGAACTAAATCGATCGGAATGCACGGGTTAGCGGCCTTCGCCGCCTATGTTTGCGTGGAATCCGCCCTCTAGAGCGCGATGAAGTAAGATTGAATCCCCATCGCGCTCTATCCTTTTGTTTGCGCATGATCTTTTCGGAAAACCGGGTTCCACTTTTCCGGATCATGCTTTAGCCGCCTTCCCCTGCCCGCGCCGTCATGTCACCATTGATCCTGGACGCATCAGGAGTACTGCATGCGACATCCCGGGTTCAGGGCTCTCAGGCTCGTAGCCGCCGGTCTGGCGGCATTGAGCGTTGCAGTGTTAGGCTCGGGGGTGGCGGCCCCAACCTCGCCGGTCATTCCAGCCGACCTGCCGAACGGCCAAGGGCCAAGAAACTCTAACGTCGACGTCGAACTCATCCTTGCGGTTGATGTGTCCTACTCGATGGACCCTGACGAACAGGCGCTCCAACGGGAAGGCTATGTCTTTGCATTGACGTCTCCGGAATTTCTGTCGGCGCTACGGAACGGCATGCACGGCAAAATCGCCGTTACCTATTTTGAATGGGCA
>DATAIA010000519.1:0-3036 GCA_036262895.1 Xanthobacteraceae bacterium | reverse complement strand
CGCAGTAGCTACGGCGTGAGCACAAGAAGGGCCAGACCAACGAAGATGACGGTGGCAATTCCGATTGCGTATATCCAATCGTATCCGGCCATGCTCGCGAGCGTTGGCCAGCTGAAGGTCATCGTTTGATTTTGCTCGATGGCCTATACCACCGAAAATTGCCAATTATTCGAATTCGGGTTTTTGACGAAGGGCGGCGGCGCTCTAACTGAGCGGATCGGACATCACATGTCTCAGAGAAGAGACCTCAGCTGCCGGTTCAGGTTTCGGACCGCCGCTCAGGAGCTGCAACAAGACCGACCCGTAGAGGTAATAGGTGTACGCCTAAGCGGAGGGATCGATGATTTTGCCTGGCCTTGCCTTGCCTACAGCCCGATCTTCCTTTCCCGTTGCTGGGCAGGTTTGCGGGAACTCGGGAAAATCTGGCAAGTTGGTCGGGCGAGTCTTCTACTGAGGGAAGGTATGACTGCTCTAACATCGCTGGAATATTCTCATTGGCTAATAACAGTCGGGTCTCTTTTGCTTCTCTTTGGCTTGGCAGGATTGGCATTGCACTACCGGCGCGTTGACGCTGAACCCGAACCAACAGCGGGTAGCGATAAGTTTTCTGATCCGGAAAGGGAACTGACTCCACTCGAGGTCTACTATCGCACAGCGAAACAGAAGCGAAGGGCTCGCTGGGCTGAGGTACCGCACGAAGAACAAGTGGATGCCGATCCGAAAACTCAGCCTCCATCGTAAGCTGCCGCGCAACATGAATCCAAAGAAACAAGCAATGATCTATACAATCCTGGCGGGTGGTCAGCCGGTTGCGGCTCTTGAGGCGACCGGCGTCGAAAATCCACGGGCAGCCGATCTATAAGGCGGAGTTACTTCATAAATGGAAAGGTCGAGACAGGCAAAAACGAGAAATCTCGTGCTGGTCCTCGGCGACCAGCTCGACGGCGGCTCCGCGGCGTTCGACGGCTTCGACCCTGAAGTCGACGTCATCCTCCAGCTGGAGGTGATGGAAGAAGCCGCTTACATCACCCAGCATAAGCTCCGAATTGCCTATTTCTTCGCCTCGATGCGTCATTTTCGTGAGGACATGGTCGCACAGGGGCGGTCCGTGCACTACGTCGCCATTGACAACCCTGAGAATACCGGCAGTTTCGAAACTGAGATCGCGCGCGCATGCACGCTGCTCAAGCCGGAGCACATGATAGCTCTCGAACCCGGAGATTGGCGAGTTGCCGAGAAGCTAAGGCGCTTTCCGCAGCCACCTGAAATTAGAACGGACCGGCATTTTTTCTGCTCTCGAGATGAGTTCGCTGGCTTCACGCGTGAACACCCGCGACACATTCTCGAGACGTTCTATCGGCATATGCGCCGCAAGACCGGCATTCTGATGGACAAATCTGGCAAGCCCGTCGGTACTGCATGGAATTTCGACGAGCAAAACAGGAAGCCTTTGGGAAAGAACGTGGCGATCCCGCCGGTCCGCGCCTGCAGCATGGACCGGATAAGCACCCAAGTGCGTGGCGTGGTTGCAAGACGCTTCGCCAGCAGTCCGGGCAAGCTGGACAACATCAACCTTCCCGTATCGCGCGCTCAAGCTCTCGACCAGCTTGAGGACTTCGTATCCAACAGGTTGCCGTTGTTCGGCACCTATCAGGATGCAATGCGCAACGGTGAGCCACTTCTCTACCACTCCCGCCTTTCAGGTCCGCTCAATCTGCACCTCCTGACGCCAGCAGAGGTGATCGACGCTGCGCTGAAGAGCCGGCAAGCTCCGTTAAACGCCCTCGAAGGCTTCGTTCGTCAGATCCTCGGGTGGAGAGAGTACGTGCGGGGTATCTATTGGCAGCGTATGCCACATTATGCCGACGAAAACGCGTTAGATGCACAGCTCCGGATGCCGCGCTTTTATTGGACTGGCGAGACCAACATGCGATGTCTTGCGGACGCCATTAGACACACCATCGACCACGCTTACGCCCATCACATCGAACGTCTCATGGTGTTGGGGCTTTTTGCGATGCTGCTCGGGGTGGCTCCCTACGAGGTCCACCGTTGGCACATGTCGATGTTCTGGGACGCGATCGATTGGGTATCGCTGCCGAACACACTTGGCATGAGCCAGTATGGCGATGGCGGCGTCATGGCCACCAAGCCCTACACGGCGTCGGGCGCCTACATCAACAGAATGAGCGACCACTGCAGAGGATGCCGCTTCGATCCGAAGAAGTCCGTCGGTGACGACGCGTGCCCGTTCACCACCCTCTATTGGAATTTTCTCACCAAACATCGAAAGCGGTTTGCTTCAAACAGCCGGATGAGAAACCAGTACCTTAATCTGGATCGAAAGGACGCCGACGAGCTGCGGGCCATTCGGCGCCGCGCAGACGTGCTGGCGGCAAAGCCTCCGTAGTTCAGGCGTTCAGCACAACCATGCTGGCGTTCAAAACGGATGCGAACGACACCCAAAGCGCATAGGGCACAAACAGCAACGCAGACCAGCGATCGCGAGACCATTGTTGCGCGACGAATGCGAGGATTGTCAGCAGCATCGCGATGATGATCACTTGCGCACTCTTCATGGAGTGGAGTGTAAAAAACACCGGCGACCAGGAGAAATTCAGCGCCATCTGGCCGACCCAAAGCGATTTGCCTGTCCAGTCATTCTTGTGCTCCCAAACGCGCCAGCCCGCGATGGCAATGAGCAGATAGATCACCGACCAAACCGGAGCGAAAACGTAGTTCGGCGGGTTGAAAGGTGGCTTGCTCAAGGCCGCATACCACTGGCCCGGCGGGTTAAGCAGCCCGATCGTGAAACCAAGAACTAAGATCATGCAGAGGAAGAGCGCCAGCCTTACGTGGGGTACAATGGGTCTGATCTCCCCCGCTCTTCCCTGGCTTTTGGTCGATGCTTCAGTCATCGTCGCCCCTCAAAATCAGCAAAGTCGGGACTGGAAGCGTGGTGCTTAGGCGACCGATCATGAACTGAACGCTTCGACATAACTGTCGCATCTCCAGCCGATCTGCTCCCATCAGCAT
>DATAIA010000518.1:0-8871 GCA_036262895.1 Xanthobacteraceae bacterium | reverse complement strand
ATTCAGCTCGAAATGGCCCTGGCTCGCCGCAATGGTCATGGAGGCGTTGTTGCCGAATATCTGGCAGCACACCATCGTGATGGCCTCGCACTGGGTTGGATTGACCTTTCCCGGCATGATCGATGATCCCGGCTCGTTCTCAGGAAGGATCAACTCCCCGAGACCTGATCGCGGACCGGAAGCAAGCAAGCGAATGTCATTGGCGATTTTGAACAAGCCGGTTGCGACAGAAGTCAGCGCGCCGTGTGCGCTGATAAACCGGTCGTGCGATGCCAGTGCTTCGAACTTGTTGCGTGCAGTGACAAAGGGAAAACCCGTGATCTCGGCAGCGCGCTGTGCGAACAATTCGGCGAATTGGGCTTTCGCGTTCAGACCGGTTCCGACGGCCGTGCCGCCTTGTGCCAGTTCATAGAGCGGACCCAAAGCTTGACTGAGACGCTCAATGCCGGTTTCAACTTGCGCGGCGTAGCCTGAAAATTCCTGGCCAAGCGTCAGCGGTGTTGCATCCTGGGTGTGGGTTCGGCCGATCTTGACGATGTGATCGAATTCCTGCGCCTTGTTTCCGAGCGCTGCGGCGAGATGATCAAGCGCCGGCAGCAGTCGTTGACCGATTTCTTCCACCGCGGCGATGTGCATCGCGGTGGGGAAACTGTCGTTCGACGATTGGCTCATATTGACGTGGTCATTCGGATGAACCGGTGATTTCGATCCGAGTTTTTCGCCCAATAGTTCGTTCGCTCGATTGGCGATGACCTCGTTGACATTCATGTTGGTCTGGGTGCCGGATCCGGTTTGCCAAACCATAAGGGGAAAGTGATCGTCGAGCTTGCCATCGACGACATCCCGAGCCGCCTCGACGATTGCCCGCATGCGCCGTTCGTCAAGCGATCCGAGTGAATGATTGGTTTCCGCAGCGGCGCGCTTGATGATTCCGAGGGCTCGAATCAGCGGCTGAGGAATTCGCTCCTGTCCAATGCGAAAGTTTTCGAGCGATCGTTGTGTCTGTGCGCCCCAATAGCGATCGACGGGCACTTCAATGGGGCCAAAGCTGTCGGTCTCAGTGCGGGTTTTTGTCATTCACTCAGCGCTATTCCTGGACCCGCTCAACCTTATTTTTTACGAAATCGATCCAGCCTTACGACTTCGCCGCCGCCGGTCGGTGGAGGGTCCTTTTCGCCGTCGCTTTTGCCTGATGAGGAGGCTTTAGAAGGTTGTTCCGAGCCGTCTTCTTTTTTGGAACGAACAGACGCGAGTTTTACTTTTCCGGCTTCTGGCTTGGATTGCGGTGCGGGCGAAGGTGGTGTTGATGCCGTTTCCCCGGCGGTTTGATCTTCGCCCGGAGTCAAAAGCTCGAATTGCAGGCCGAACTGCACCGACGGATCGGAAAAGCGATTGATCGCGGCGAACGGTACGATCAATCGTTCCGGCACACCGCCAAATGACGCGCCAACTTCAAAAGTATCCTCTGAGACTGAGAGATCCCAAAATTGATGCTGGAGAACGATCGTCATCTCTTCAGGATATTGATCGTGCAGGCGCTGCGAAATGTCCACGCCGGAATGACGCGTATCGAACGAGATGTAAAAGTGATGTTCGCCGGGCAGGCCGTTTTTGGCGGCGTCAGCGAGCACCTGTCGCACCACTCCGCGCAGTGCGTCCTGCGCCAGAATGTCATAGCGAATGTGATCCATTGGCATAATTGATCAACTCAGAAGTCTGACAAGATTCGACTCGTTTTTATCATGAGGCACTAAGTTCGCCTAGAATTGCTGATCTGAAATGAAATCAAAATCATGAGCTTGATTGCATATCTTGCAATTTGAATTTCAAACCCGTGTCAGCAGAAACAAGTGGGGGCTTCTGTTGCCAGGTGCCCCCGAACCCCGCCTGAAGCTGCTAAGACATCAGGGCTTTAGATCGGTATTTCAAACCGCATTACGCGGCCTGAGCAACCGGAGCATAGTTGTCGTTGGCAACTATACGATTGGCCCGATATCGGCGGTACCATGCCGGGCAAAAGCACGCTCTTTACGCCCTCGTCGATCCTAGTTCGCCCCCGCCCAAGCCCATGTCCGCCGGCGGACATGGGCTTGGGTGGAGGCGCCGGGTACTGCCCCCGGGTCCGAAAGGTTTATTGCAACGGCCGTTTATCACCATAGTCGGCTCGCGCCGACGCCCTGAATATAGGGGCGGAAGGTTGACGAAAAAAGAGCGTCGTGGGCTCCATCCAGGCCGAATGCGCATATAGATAGAAGGGGACAGGCGTAAATCTCGACCTTCAAGGACACCGGGCGGCGCGCTAGTGTCCCCCGAATCAACCGCTGACAGGCCGCAAAGCGACCGCGAAAGCAAAGATAAAGCAAAGATTATGCGTCAATATCACGATTTAATGGAGCGCGTCCTCGGGGAAGGCGTTGAAAAACGGGACCGCACCGGGGTTGGAACGCTGTCGGTTTTCGGCCACCAGATGCGGTTCGATCTGGCGGACGGCTTTCCGCTCGTGACGACGAAGAAACTCCACCTCAAATCGATCGTCCATGAGCTGCTGTGGTTCCTGCGCGGCGACACGAATATCCGGTATCTCAACGAACATGGCGTCTCGATCTGGGATGAATGGGCTGACGAAAACGGCAATCTCGGCCCTGTCTATGGCCAGCAATGGCGCTCATGGCCGGCCCCTGACGGCACCACCATCGATCAGATCGCCAATGTGGTGGACGCAATCCGGCGCAATCCGGATTCTCGACGATTGATTGTCTCGGCCTGGAATCCGGCCGAGGTCGATAAGATGGCGTTACCGCCTTGCCATTGCCTGTTCCAATTTTATGTCGCGGAAGAGCGGCTATCGTGTCAGCTCTATCAGCGCTCAGCCGATGTCTTCCTGGGCGTTCCGTTCAATATCGCGTCGTACGCGCTGCTGACGGCCATGGTCGCCCAAGTCTGCAATCTCAAACCCGGTGAGTTTGTTCATACGTTCGGCGATACTCATCTTTATCTCAATCATTTGGAGCAAGCCCGCACGCAGCTTTCCCGTGTGCCGCGGGCCTTACCCACCATGAAGCTCAATCCGGCGGTGAAAGATCTGTTCGCATTCCGCTACGAGGATTTTGTTCTCGAAGGCTATGAGCCGTATCCGCATATTGCGGCCAAGGTGGCGGTGTGAGGCGAGGGGCTGTTCCCGACATTGTGCTGGTTGCAGCCGTTGCCGAAAACGGCGTGATCGGTCGCGAGGGTGGCATGCCCTGGCGGCTTAAATCGGATTTGCAACGTTTCAAGGCGCTCACCTTGGGCAAGCCGGTGATCATGGGGCGCAAAACGTTTCAGTCGATCGGCAAGCCGTTGTCGGGCCGGACCAATATCATCGTGACGCGCGATCAAACATTCGCGGCCTTCGGGGCTGTGGTGGCGCCATCACTCGATGCAGCGCTCGACGTGGCGCGGGGCGATGCAGATAGACGCTCCAGCGATGCGATTATGATTATCGGCGGCGCTGAGATTTATGCACAGACGTTACCAGGCGCCGCGCGCTTGGAGATCACGCTGGTCCATGCGGAACCAGCCGGAGACACCCGCTTTCCACCAATCGACCTCGCTCTTTGGCGGGAAGTTGCACGGATCTCCCAAGAGGCCGGTCCGGGGGACAGCGCCAAGCTGACCTATCTCACGTATGAACGAGTCTGAGGCAGACAGAACGAGCCGGGCTCGCAACTCCAGTGATCCATGACTATGTTATGTCGATCCGGGATTTGAACGGCTGATGAGCTGAGCCTTGGTTTTTTTCGTTCAAATGGGCTCAAACCGGTAACCAATTCGTGCGACGCCCTTCAACTGCGTCCCGAACGCGCGTTGTAAGGGGGAGGTACCTCCCCTATAACCGCGGCCAGGATTTAGTAAATGGCCGGCAACCGGCCAGCAAGGATCGGAGACCTTCCATGCCGTGGAGCAATCAGGGCGGAGGCCCCTGGGGTTCAGGATCCAAGGGCCCCTGGGGATCAGGACCTCATGGGTCGGGCCCGACGCCGCCCGATCTGGAGGAATTGCTGCGCCGGAGTCAGGACAAGCTCAGGACCGTTCTGCCGGGCGGCAATCTCGGCGGCAGGGGCTTCGCGCTCATCGGGTTGGCACTTGTCGCGATCTGGGGTTTCTCGGGGTTCTTTCAGGTCGCGCCCGACGAATTCGGCGTGATCATGCGGTTTGGAAAATACCAGCGTGAGGTCAAGCCGGGCCTCAACTATCATTTGCCCTATCCGATCGAAACTGCGCTTACCCCGAAGGTCACCCGCATTAATCGTATCGATGTTGGGATGCGCGTCATAGAAGATCGACGTGGACCGGTCCTGCGGCCAGAAGAAAGCTTGATGCTCACGGGAGATGAAAACATCGTCGATGTTGATTTCTCTGTGTTCTGGATGGTCAAGCCGATACCCCGCGGGGTCGAGGATTTCCTTTTCAACATTCAAAATCCTGAAGGCACGGTGAAGGCTGTTGCGGAAAGCGCCATGCGTGAGGTTGTTGGACGCTCGCAGATCGAACCGATTCTGACGGGAGCACGTCAGACGATCGAGGGCGGGGTTCAGGATCTGATGCAGAAAACTCTCGACCATTATCAAGCGGGAATCCAAGTCACGCAGGTGCAATTGCAGAAGGTCGATCCACCGGCCCAGGTCATCGATTCCTTCCGCGATGTTCAGGCCGCACGAGCCGACGCGGAGCGCGCGCAGAACGAGGCGCAGACCTACGCCAATCGCGTTGTTCCTGAGGCTCGCGGCCGGGTTGCGCAGGTCACACAGGCGGCTGAAGCTTATCGCGAGCAGACTGTTGCGGAAGCCAAGGGTCAAACCTCACGCTTCTCAAAAGTCTACGAAGAATACAGAAAGGCGCCTGACGTCACCCGCCAGCGCATGTATCTCGAAACGATGGAACGGCTGTTCAACGGGACCGACAAGATCATCATTAATACGGAAGGGGCAGCCGGCAACTCGGGCGTTGTGCCGTATCTCCCGCTTCCGGAATTGCGTCACCCCCAGGCGGGAGGCTCGCGATGAGACTGAGTCTTAGCGGTAGCGTTGCTCTCGCTCTTGCCGTAGTCGCGGCCATCGTCGCCTATGGCGCATTGTTCACGGTCTATCAAACACAACAGGCGCTCGTCGTTCGGCTCGGTCAACCGCTCGCGCCGATTACCGAACCGGGCTTGCATGTGAAGGTGCCGCTGATCGATAGCGTCATCTACATCGACAAGCGTATCCTCGATCTTGAATCGCCGCCTCAAGAGCTGATTGCCTCTGACCAGAAGCGTCTGGTCGTCGATGCTTTCGCCCGTTACCGGATCCAGGATCCGCTCGCGTTCTATCAGACGGTTGGTTCGATCGAGGGAGCCAACTCGCGGCTTTCAACATTGTTGATTTCAGCGCTGCGGCGCGTGCTTGGCGAATCCACCTTCATTCAAGTCGTTCGCGATGAGCGGCCGCAATTGACCGCCCGGATGCGCGAGCAACTTAATCATGAAGCGGCGAGCTTCGGCATTACAGTGATCGATCTGCGGATTCGTCGCGCGGATTTGCCGGAACAGAACAGCCAAGCGGTCTATCAGCGCATGCAGACGGAGCGTCAGCGCATCGCCGCGGAATTCCGCGCTCAGGGTAGCCAGCGCTCGCAGGAGATTCGCTCCCGTGCCGATCGCGATGTCACGGTTCTGATTGCCGAGGCGACCTCGAAGGGCGAGCAAATCCGGGGCGAGGGTGATGCAGAGCGCAATCGTATTTTTGCCGAGGCATTCGGCAAGGATAAAGACTTCTTTGCGTTCTATCGATCGATGCAGGCCTATGAGACCGGGTTGCGCCACAACGACACGCGGATGCTGTTGAAACCGGACACCGATTTCTTCCGCTATTTCGTTGATCCAATGGGTAAGTCTCAGGACAACGGCAAGAAGCAATAGCGGTAGTACAAGGTGACGAGGGGGCGCGTCGCATGTCTGATTTTTTGATCGCGCTCGGCCTGGTCTTCGCGATCGAGGGCTTGGTGCTTGCCGCCTTTCCAGTGTCCGCAAAACGGGCCATGGCAAGCGTCATCGAAACGCCGGAAAATGCGTTGCGGATCTTTGGCATTGTTTCGGCGTTGACTGGTGTTGTTTTGGTCTGGCTGGTGCGCGGCTGACCGGGTATCGCGAAGCCCTGTTTTCGCCTGCATCCCATCCGTTATGACGCACAAAGCTGCTCTTGCATCGCCAAGCCCGCGGGGGCACTGTGATGGAAATCCTCAGGAGAATTGACGTCCATGGCCGTCGTTCGTTCGATTCGATTTGTTCGTAGCTCTGTTCTCGTCGGTGTGACGAGCGTGGCAATTGCGGTGTCTGCACTCTGCGTTCCAGCCAGCGCGCGTGGTCCGGAAAATATTGCTGACGTTGCCGAGGCGGTTATCGATGCGGTGGTCAATATCTCGACATCGCAAACGGTGGAAGCGAAGGGTGGCGATGCCACGCCCCAGCTTCCGCCTGGTTCGCCTTTCGAAGAGTTTTTTGACGATTTCTTCAAAAATCGCCGAGGTCCGGGCCAGGGCGACAATCACAATCAAAATCGCGAACGAAGCCCCCGGCGCGTGAGTTCGCTGGGCTCCGGCTTCATCATCGATGCAGCAGGCATCGTGGTGACGAATAATCACGTGATTTCCGATGCCGATGAGATCAACGTCATTCTTAATAACGGCGCCAAATATAAGGCCGAAATTATCGGGCGGGATCAAAAAACCGATGTTGCGCTGCTGCGCTTCAAACCGGATCGGCAACTCAAATCAGTCAAATTCGGCGACTCGGAAAAATTGCGACTGGGAGAATGGGTGATCGCCATCGGCAATCCGTTCAGCTTGGGCGGAACGGTAACCGCGGGCATTGTGTCGGCACGCAATCGCGACATCCAATCGGGTCCCTACGACAATTACATTCAGACCGATGCCGCCATCAATCGCGGCAATTCGGGTGGTCCGTTGTTTAATCTTGAAGGCGAAGTCATTGGGGTGAACACGGCGATCATCTCGCCCTCGGGCGGTTCGATCGGCATCGGGTTTGCCGTGCCGTCGAAGACGGTCGTTGCTGTCATCGATCAATTGCGCGAATTCGGAGAAACCCGGCGCGGCTGGCTTGGCGTGCGCATTCAACAGGTCACCGATGAAATTGCCGAAAGCCTCGGCATGAAACCAGCCCGTGGTGCGCTGGTTGCGGGTATCGATGAGAAGGGTCCCGCAAAGCCTGCGGGGATTGAGTCCGGCGACGTGATCGTCAAATTCGATAGCAAGGACGTCAAGGAAATGCGCGATCTGCCGCGTATCGTTGCCGACACGCCGGTCGGAAAAGATGTGCAGGTCGTTATCGTCCGAAAGGGCAAGGAAGAGACCAAGACTGTGAAGCTCGGTCGCCTTGAGGACGGCGAGAAGCAGGCGTCGCTTGCCAAAAACGGGACGCAGGCGCCAAAAGAAGAGCCTGCGGTGAAAAAGACATTGGGGCTTGATCTCGCCAATATGAGCGACGATCTGCGCAAGCGCTACAAGATCAAGGATACGGTCAAGGGGCCGGTTGTGACCGCTGTCGATCCGAATTCGCCTGCGGCCGAAAAGCGGTTGTCTGCCGGCGACGTGATTGTCGAGGTTGGACAGGAGGCTGTTTCGACCGCCGTCGATGTACAGAACCGAATCGAGCAGTTGAAAAAAGAGAAGCGCAAATCCGTGCTTGTGCTGGTCGCCAACGCGGAAGGCGAACTGAGATTCGTGCCGCTGCCGTTGCCGTAAGCTGGTTGCTCAACGATTGACGAACTGCTGGATGCGATAGCCTTGCATGTAGAGCAAGGCGGTAAGATCGCCATGCTCGATGCGTGCATGAGCTGCAGCCGCGACGGTTGGTTTGGCGCGGAAGGCAATACCGAGGCCGGCGTGTTGCAGCATTGCTAGATCGTTGGCGCCATCCCCGACCGCAAGTGTCTCCATCGTTCCTAGCTTAAGATGCTCGGTCAAGTGGCAAAGCGTGGCGAGCTTTGCTTCCCGCCCAAGGATCGGCTCCTGCACTTGGCCGCCGAGATGTCCGTTTTCGATGATCAGGCGGTTTGCGAGATGGATGTCAAAGCCGATCGCGTTGGCAATGCGCCCTGTGAACAGAGTAAAGCCGCCGGATACCAGACACGTGTAAGCGCCATGAGCGCGCATTGTGCGGACCAGTTCCGGACCGCCCGGGGTGAGTTCGATGCGATTGGTGATGATTTCATCAATGACGGAAACAGGCAGGCCCTTCAGCAATGCGACGCGCTCCCGCAAAGCCGGTTCGAACTCGATTTCGCCGCGCATGGCGCGTTCGGTGATGGCAGCCACGTGACTTTTGAGCCCCACATGATCTGCGAGCTCATCGATGCATTCTTGCCCAATCATGGTGGAATCCATGTCGGCAACCAGCAGCCTTTTGCGCCGATCGACCTTGGCTTGCACCACAACGTCTATGGGATAGTCAGCAATCGCCGATCGCACCTGATCGGCAATCGCACGGTTGTTGCTTTCTGCCTGCGGAGTAAATGAGATATCGGCGGCAATGCCTGGAGCGAGCCAATGCGGAGCGGAATCGTGGTTGAGCACCGTTTGGGCTCGTTCCAGCACCTGCTTATCGAGGGAGCGGGCGCTGGGATTGGAGATGAGGGTCGCCACGTGAGTCATGGAACATGAATCGTGAGTTGAGTGGCATAGCTCAGGGGCGCAGCCGGCGGACGCTGCTCATTGCAGGCCCCACTGCCAGCGGCAAGTCCGCCCTCGCATTGTCACTTGCTGCAGAGTTTGGCGGGATGATCATCAATGCCGACTCGATGCAAGTCTATAACGATTTAAGGATTATTACGGCGC
>DATAIA010000517.1:0-5951 GCA_036262895.1 Xanthobacteraceae bacterium | reverse complement strand
CTTTGCTGTCATGAACTCGTAGTCGGCGGCTAGTTGGCCGGCGCGCAAGGCGAGATGAGAACCGAATTTTTGCTCAAACCAGATCTCGTAGAGCCGGCTTGTTGGGATTGCCTCGATCCCGCTCACGACCATGAAGTTGTGAAGCGCTCCTCGCGAGAGGCCTCCGCCGTCAATCTGAAAGACGTTGGCGTGAAAGGTGAGCTGCTTCAGTCCGATTAACTTTTCGAAATCGACATCGGCGGCAAAATTGATCCGGTCTTCGTAGACTGAGCCGCGCTTCAGACCGCCGCTTGTGTTACCCAGTACCTCCCCAATGTAAGTGATGGCAAACTTGACGCCCTTCCGCTCAAATGGGTTTGGCAACAGTCCAAGCGTGCGCTCTTGGACCGTGCTTTCGCCTGTGTCGGGATCCGTCGGCTTCAGATCGTCGGTCTTCTTATCCTCCTGCGAGAGGCCAGGGCTCGCCAGGGCCAGACAGAGTATGAATGTAAGAGCGGCGTGGCGCATGTTGATCGTCAATTCCGTTTTCTACGCTCTAACGAAAGAAACCCCGATCCGCCCTTCCTTGCGCCAAGCCACCAGGCACTGCAGTTGGGCGTGGTCAGCTTCTATCACTAAGACGAAGGTCTCCGGTATCCCGATTGGTGGTGCTACATCGAGGGCTGCGCCGTTCTGGGAACGGTTGCGGACCGTACAGTCGATCACACCGCCCCCGGACAAGGTGATCTTTCCCGCCTTTAGGAGCCGGCGCCGCGTTGCCTTTCTGTGCTTTTCCATACGCATCTCTAAGCGTCGTGAGGCTCCGGAAACAAGGACCTCGGTTCTCATACAATAGCGGGAAATAGTGGCAATACCCGACGAGAACTCGTGGAGGCTTGGAGACTGGGGCACGCTGCCTCCTCGGCCTCTCGGTGCTGCGAAAACTATCATAGGGAGTACAGGTGCTGAATCGCGCAGGCGATCGTATTTTATTTAGAAAAGGCGGGCAAAGTATCTCCGGGAAAAAGTTGCAATTCGGAACTTTAGGGAAGCCGGGGCAATGCAAATGGCCCTAAACGACGTACTATCACCAGAGCCTGGGAACGCCATTTCGCTCGCGAAAAGCGTAAGATTCGAGCAGGGCCTGTCGGCACGCTTGATTGGCATTGATGGAACGTGGCGTCGAGATTGTATTGTGAATGAGCTTTCCGACGACGGGGCTCGCCTTAGGGTCCTGTCACCCATCACCGCGCTCCACTTTCGGAGTTTTTCCTGTCGTTCTCCTCGATCGGATTAGCGTTTCGCCGTTGCGAACTCGCATGAAATGGCGAGCAACCCGGTGTAACCTTTCTTCGCCACGGTCGTCGTCGGAAAGTTTCTGCTACATAAGAGAACCAGTGGGCCCATGGGGTGGCCGAAAGACTTATAGACACCGCGTCGTCGCACGAACCGGGCAGAATTTCAGCGCGCTTGAAAGAGAGAACAACACCCGGGCGTCGCGGGTGGAATTGTCCGGAGCGCGATAAGTGAGCGGTGTAGCGACCCCAATATCGGCCTGGAGGCCATCCGCCATAAAGAGCTGGATGCCCGCGCCAACGGATGTAAGCGAAAGACCATCACTCATTTGATAGCCGGAGTACCATGCGACACCGCTATCGACAAAGGCATAGAGCTGGTAGCCGCTCAGATATTGATAACTAGTTTTTTGATCGAAGCGTATTTTAGCTGAGCCCGCCAGCCCGTTATCGCCGCTGACTTCAGCACTGCCGTATCCGCGGCCGAACGCGGCACCGCCAAGATAGAACTGCTGCGAGGTATAGACTGGCCCGGAGGTCGTCTGGCCGGCCGCGGCCAGTTTGACTGACCAGGCGTCCGTGAGGGTCTGATAACGCGTGAACCAGAATGTCATCGCGGAGAATCTGGGCGAAGCATCCAAGCGGGAGATATAATCGTCATCGCGCGACGATGCCCCTAAGTGTTGAGGCCTTGCCGAAAATTGAGGGACGAAGTAGTTGATGCCGCGCAAATTATCTTGCACGCGCGTGTCGGCTGTGAGGCTCGCAGGCCGGATGCGGCCAGCGTAAAGCAAGCCGAACACGTCATGCTCCGATACGTCCGTGAAGGTGATCGCGGCGGTTAGACCAGATGTGTGCGAAGCCGACGCACCCTGACGCATGCGCTGAAAGGTAACAATCGATCCGTACCAAAACTTTATTCCCGCTACCGCATACCATCCAGCAGCGCGCGCTCCTCATACCAACTCGGCGTGGTATCTCATTCCCACACGCATTCCACCGCCGGCACCGAATTTTCCCACGTCCTTTGATTTTGCTGACAAAGCACCTTGGCGGCTTTGACCGCGGCAAGCGCGTAAACGTGCTCCTCCTCTGGCGTTGCGGTCGCATGCGATGTAGCCACCTCCTACGGCGCTCTCTCTTTAACAAACCGCCGGGATGCCCGTGCATGCTATTTTCACAAAGCGAATTGATGCGTGCCACGAGGCTTGAGGCGCTGCCGCCCCGGACAGCGGTGACTTGCGGCCCCGCTGCAGCGTCGCACAAGCTTAGGATCGCTCCTTGTAATCTGTAAAACATACGTCTAGCGCCGGCCCGGCCGAAATTTCCCGCCGTGGTGGCACCGCCGGCGTACGCGTGTCCGGACGCGTAACGCCCCGGTGACAGGTAACCACGGCCCACGGGCTCAAAGTCTCCTGTCCAAGAGACAGGGTGTAGCGATTTTTAGTGTCGACCGTCTCCAGTTGCTGGGTCTTTCAGCTTCAGGACAGGGCCGCTGAAAAGCTGATGAGGCCCCGGCAGTGCATGGACCGGGGCCCCGGCCCAGGAGGATAGAGGGCCGTGTCTAGCTGACACAGCCCGGCAACCACATGGCCGCTCCAACGTTCCTCGGCCTCACCGGCGTGCCTGTACAAGGCCCGCGTTCTCCTTCATCAGCGTAGTTCTTGGCCGGCATGATGCTCTCAATCAGTACCGCCCCGAGCGCGCCAACGCCGATGATGGCGAGACGACAAAAGTCCATTGGCCTTCCTATGATAGGAAAGTCGGTTCTGCCGCCCTGTGCACCGAACCGCGGCCTGCAGCGCGTGTTCGTCCCGGCGACATGGCGGGGGAAGACCTACCGCCGCGCGGGGGGTCGTGAGGAGATGAGCGAACCACTCGCTTGGCGTGTCGAAAATCTGTCCAGATCGCCTGGGACTTCCTCGGAGCGAAGTGGCGACATCGAGAACGTGCCGAGGCCAGCCGCTTCACGGTGCGGGCGGTTGATCAGATGGTTCTCCAGGGGAGCGGCGGCGGCTTAACCCCGCCAGTGAGCCCTATCGGCACCGCACTCTCGGATTGCTTCTTGAGGAAGACACCATGGTAAAAGCCGGCGCGCTAGCCCGGTCGAAACGTGCCACAAAGGATTTCCATCGATCCCAGGAACTGAACAGAATCCATGCTGAAAATTTAGGCCTTGTCTCGCACTAAAGCGTGCAGCGCTTCTAACTACGGGCGCTAAACGGGACCGGTGACCGGCGGCCGCCCCGCATGGCGGGGGGCGCTCTCCACCCATCACGGCGCTCACTCCGGATTAGCTTGCAATGACGTTCTTGGAGCGTAGCAATGTCTCTGACCATTAGTACTTTTACTTCCCGGACTTGATGAAAATGCACGGCAAAACGCCATAAACCGTGTCGTTTCTTTCTCACTTACTGGCGGCTAAGAGAAAGACCAACGATACGGCTCCCACGATCAGCCAGTCAATTTTGTATTTGAACGGGTGCGTGTCGAAGGCAACGATCCGAACTAGGCTAATAATCGCGAGCCCGACGATGGGCCCAACGATAACAGTGACTGCCCATTCAGACATCTCGTTCATCCCCTTTTCGATCACGGGCCGTTCCTAGGCGCTCATGCCAATTTTAAAGTTCGATTGCCGCCATCGTATCGAAGCATCGGAGATCGAGGTTGCCGATGGTCGCATCATGAATCCCGCGCAAGAGCGCAAAAGACCGGCGGCTAAGTGCGCTCCAATCCCCGCCTGACTAACCGCTTGCCCAACAGCGCGGGAAGGACTCGGCGCGGCACATTATGCGGGGTTGATGTTTGCCATTAGGGCAGCAGCAATAAGCAGCGCGAGAAAAATCGGCAGCAGTACCGGAGTACGAGCCCGTCACGCAAATTGAATGAGGAAGATTCGACATTATACCGCCTTTGGATGGGGCGGGAGCGCAAGTGCTCTCAGTCACCGATAACAGCCTAGGAGCGTGCGGCGATCAGTCTTTGTAGTCTCTTCCGGCTCGGATAGCCAGAAACAATCGAGCCTCGCACGTCAATTTAAGTCCAGATGTCGGATTTGCCTTCAGTCGGGAATTGGTTGTGTGAAACACAATCTTCATATGCTGCTCAGCATCGCCTGGCCATTGGCATTTATCGGTGATGGAAATGCTCAAATGCGCTCCGCCCCATACGCATTAACGTCGTCGAACCATCTCGATCGAAATAACCCGCTTACAGACTGTCGAGCGCTTGCGCGCTGAAGCTTTGGGAACGCCACCTGGCTATACCCGCGAGCGGCTAATTCTGTTGGCAAGGGAGGCAGAAACGGAGACCATTGTGAGCGCGCCCGGCGAATACGGTCATGGCATGGCCGCGCCGATGCTATCAGATTTCGGCAGCAAGCCGAGGACCGGTAGAGTATGCCGATGTCGCTACCAACTCGATCGATAACAAAGCGTGGCTGCTCGTTGCTGAGGATTGAATCAACTTGGCGGAGGCGGTACTTCCATGAGGAAAACAGGCAGCAATAATCCAGACCTCTGTGTTTGTTGCCCACTTTCAACCCTTCAGTTTTGCCGTACCCTTAAACCCGAACCTTTCGCGGAGGTGGCGTAGCGAACCCGATCTGCGATCCACTAAGCTCAACAGCGTTGCGTCGGAAGCTTCGCGAATTTCACCGGGCGTCTTAAAGCCGCCCGCAGTTAAAGCGTTACGGATGCGCGTAGAGCGATGGATCCTTTCAACAAGGGTATCGTCGGCGGCCCCTGGGGCGGCATATAGAATGGTCCAGCAGAAATCTCGCGCTCCAGCCGCACTTGTCTCAGACGTTCTCTGCTATCGTTGAATGCTTTCGGGCATTATTGTGATCCAACATCGCCTTCCCGGTCTCACTCGCGCGGACGGTTTTGCGCTCGGCGCGAGTGAGGCCGAAATCGGTGCTTTTCTTGATCCCGCTCACTTCTTCACCTTGAGCCCTAAATCGACCCCCATCGGCAGACGGCTTCCGCCTAAAATACAAATTTGTCGGCCGAGTTTTTCTAATAACGCGCTTCGCTCGACCGAGCCTTGGTCCGCCATCTCGTTCAGGCTTTGCTTGATGCTGGCCAGGGACCACATGCCTAACTTTTTCCATAGATGACGGCCGGTGACCGCGTTTTCCTCTCCGGACGGTATCACCCCAAGCAGGCTTTTCGAGATGGACACGCTTACGTTCAATCTTTTCGTGAATGGCGGAAACCGCTGGGGCCTTGAATCAGTTTTCGTTTGCGAACCTTGCGCTCATCTGCCGATACATTCTGGTCGGACTGGTAGTCAATCACCTCGCCGGCCAATTCGATAGCGCGCGCAGCGCTTTGCTTTGCCGTCGAGAGTCCCCTTGGCAGTTTTGATAACTCAGGTTTCGACAGGCCAATTTCGACCAGGCGGCGGATGGCTTCCGAACGGCTCGGCTCGTCCTCTTGAGAAGACGCCCAAGTATCGATCGAGGCAACGGTGGCTTCGGGCCACCTAGTGCCAATCTGGACCCCTTGGCCGGTGGCGGGACGCCCCCGGCCTTTTTTGGTAACAATTTTTCTTCCGGATTTCATAGAAATATGGTACCAGAAATTCGAGCCGAGTGGAAGGGGTACGACGTCTGCCCCGGCTGCCGAAGCTTGACCATCACTCGAACGAGCCGGCCGAGCTAGTCGGAAAGAT
>DATAIA010000516.1:0-9998 GCA_036262895.1 Xanthobacteraceae bacterium | reverse complement strand
CTCGATGGTCGCAAGTTCTGCGGGCGTAAGATCCTTGTCCCAGCCAAGCTTCTTGAAAACTCCCATCGTGAATTCAGGATAGCCGTCCTTAATCTCCGAACCCGGCAGATATGAACCTTCAGCCAGCAGCGTCTTGCCGTTGCGCTCCACTCCAAAGCGCGCACGGAATCCATTTCCGCCGTCCATGACCGCAGCGTCGCTGTTGTAGAGGATGGGAGATCCGGGATGCCTGAGCTCCGGTGTACCCCAACATGGCCAGGGCAGACCGTAGAAGTCGCCGCCGACCTCCGGATCGTCCTTGGGCGCGCGCAGCGTCACCAGATCGAACTTATGCTGGTTCCTCATGTGTGCCTTCAGCCGCTCCGGCGACTGGCCCGTGTAGCCCGTGCTCCAGCTGCCCCGATTCATTTCGCGCAGAACGTCCTCAGGGACCGGTCGGTCGCCTTCGACCTTGATGTTTTTGAACATTTGGTCGGCGAAGCCCAGCTTCTTCGCTAGCAAGTACAGGACCTGATAGTCGTCCTTGGATTCGAAGGTTGGTTTGACGATCGGTTCACCCCACTGCAACGAGCGATTCGATGCAACGCGTGAGCCGGAGGTTTCGAACTGGGTGCAAACCGGCAACAGGTACATGTTGTCCTTGCGACCGGCCCCCACGGCTAACGAAGCCCAGGTGGTGGGATGCGGATCGGCGACGACCAGCAGATCAAGCTGCGGCAACGCTTTCATCGATTCCGGGATACGCGTGATGCTGTTGCTCGCGTGTCCCTGCACAAACATGCCCCGTATGTTGTCCTTTTGATCAACCTGGTCCCTAGGCAGAAGGACGGCGTCAAACCAGCGCGTCAGGGGGATGCCCGCAGTTTCCATCATCTTTTTGGAATCGAAGCGGGAGACCAGATAGTCGTAATCGACCTCCCACACACGGCTCCAATGTTTCCATGCACCTTCGCTAAGACCATAGTAGAACGGCGTCGTCACGGTATCGACGCCAATGTCGGTCGCGCCCTGCACGTTGTCATGGCCGCGGATAATGTTCGCGCCGGTTCCTGGCTTGCCAACGTTACCGGTCGCCAGCAATAACATGCAACTGGCGCGAACGTTCGCGGTGCCGACGGTGTGATGGGTCTGGCCCATGGACCAGAGCAGGGTCGACGGCTTCTCGGTCGCGAACAATTTGGCGACGCGCTCGAGCTGCGCACCGGGAACGCCGCTGACGCGTTCGACCTCTTCCGGATTCCACTTGTCGATTTCCTTGCGTGCCTCTTCGAAACCGTGAACGCGCTGCTTGATGAACTCCTTGTCCTCCCAGCCATTCCTGAAGATGTGCCACATCATTCCCATCAGCACCGGAATGTCGGTGCCGGGGCGGATGCGGACAAATTCGTTCGCATGGGCGGCCGTGCGCGTCAGTCGCGGATCGATGACGATCACGTTCGACTTCTTCATCTCGGCGCCTTCGAGCAGATGCTGCAGCGACACCGGATGCGCTTCCGCCGGATTGCCGCCCATGATGATCTGGGTCTTTGAGTTGCGGACGTCATTGAAGCTGTTGGTCATCGCGCCGTAGCCCCAGGTGTTGGCAACACCGGTGACGGTGGTTGAATGACAGATGCGCGCCTGATGGTCGTTGTTGTTGGTGCCCCAGAACGCGGCAATCTTTCGGAAGAGGTACGCGCCTTCGTTGGAGAATTTCGCCGAGCCCATCCAATAGAGTGATTCTGGCCCGGATTTTTGACGGATCTCCAGCATCTTGTTGCCGATCTCATCAATAGCCTGATCCCATTTGATGCGGGTCCACTCACCATTGACGAGTTTCATCGGGTACTTCAGCCGTCGCTCGCTGTGCACCAACTCACGCACCGAGGCTCCTTTGGCGCAGTGCGAGCCCCTATTGATCGGACTGTCCCAACTCGGCTCCTGGCCGATCCATACGCCATTGGATACTTCCGCAGTAACTGTGCAACCGACAGCGCAATGCGTACAGATGCTCTTGTGGATGGTGACCGCAGCGCCGGGCGCGGGCGGCGGACCAGCCTTCGCGTTTCGCACGCTCGTGAGCGGCATGGTTCCCAGGGCTGCAAGGCCGCTTGCGGCAAGGCCCGAGCGGCGCAAGAAGGCACGGCGATCAAGGTAGTTGTTCGAGCCACTGGCGAAGGCGGCGAACGAACCGCGGTTCTTCTCGCGTTCAGTTCTCTTGATCAGCACGGTCGCCTCCTTCAGCTCGGATAACGGTTGACGCGGTAATAGGCTTTCACGTGGTCGGTTTCCTTGTAGCGGGACTTGCGCTTTTCATCGTTGCTCTCGCTATCGGCTTTCGCCGCCGGAGCAAGCGGAGATGCGGCGGCGGCCGCTGCTCCTGCGCCTAGTGCATGCAGGAACTTACGACGTGCGAGCGACGTCTTGTCCAAGTTATGCATCACGTCTCCTCCCGGTTACGCTTCGGCCCTGGTGGCAGCATGAACGCTTCTGCCTCGGTCTCCACGAAGAGCCGGCCGAGGGATCCCAGCGAACGATAAAACTCGGCGGCCTCAGTTCGTTCCAAATCAACGAAGAAACGACCGATCCAGGGGGCGAGATGTTTCTCAAAAAACCGCCGCTGCATTGTGTCTGGTATCGGGAATTGACCACTGGCTATCCCGGCCATGATCTCGCAAAGAGTAGCAGCATGGTCCTCCGGTTCCACCTGCCCTTCGATACGTTCAATACCGTACAAACGAAGGTCTTCGCGCAATCGCGCCAGCGGCCGCTCGTTGAGAAAGCCGGTTAGATAATATGATCCGTAGGGAAGTAACTCGCCGCGTCCCACCCCGGTGAAAAGGGCAAAGTACTCGCGCGCAACCCCTTCCGCACTCGCCGTGGCAGCCGCCTGCGCAAGAGCTAGATGCGCGAGGCCAAGCGGGGTCGCATCACCGCTGAGCTTGGCGATTCGGTTGAGCGTGGTTGCATCTGGCGAACGGCTAAGCAGCATGGCGAGAAGTGAATACTCTTGGGCGCGGTACGCATCGACGCTGTCGATCTCGAGGGGCTGTTCACGGCTGGACTCCGGCCACAGTATCTCGCTCTCGAGATCCATCACGGCCTCAACCGACAGCGGACGGGTCGGAACAGTCGACAACCTCGAGGCGAGAAGCTGGGGCACATCGCCTTTTTCGTTCTTCTTTTGTGGGGCCCCGGTATGGGTAAGCACGGTCATCCCGTTTGCCTCTCACCAAGTGCGCAGATGCGCTTGTCTCGTTGCCGCCTGCGTAAGATTACGCGACCTGCCGGGCACGCGTAACGACAGGACGCCGCAAGCCTTTCATTTAGGCATAGATTAGACAATTGAATTTCGTTGAGGATTGAGTGCAGCTTTCTTGCTGAAAAGTAGTCTGAGCACCGAATGGAAATTGGTCCCCCTGCTGGAACGGTGCGTGCAGCAGGCTCGCCGAATGAGGCGCAGATGAGCGCGATCCCGTGTCTCGTCTACCCGGTGCGCTTTTCGTCAATGCTGAAGGTGCGATACCAGACTTATTAGTGCCCGGCGCATAGCCGGGACCACGCCGGGCGGCTCGACCTCAGGCTCGAGCGCGATCACGCTGCAAATACTCACCAGGTGCCCGCGGCTGATCTGCCAAGACTCTCCGTTGAGTTGCTCGACGCCGGTCAGCTATTGCGTCTGCTTTGCTATGCCCGACAGACGGGAACTCACTCGCAGTTGTTCGCGTTGTCCGCGCCCTTCCCAGACGGGAATCGGGGCAAAGCGCCGCCATGACCGCGGCGTCGCAAAATTGGCGAAAGACCTTCTGACTTGTCGAGTCCGGACTGCGGAGCACTGGCTCTATCCTGTTGAGCCACCTCTTCGGTGACTTGGATCGTATTGACGTCCAATTGTTGACCCAACGCTACAGATTCCGCGCTGGTTGGTATATACTCGACCGGATCGGATTCTCCTGCTGGCTTCTGAGAGCGGTCCGCGCTTGCCGATACGGCAGGCGGATGCACCGCAGCGGCTATTGTGTCCGGTTCTCCAAACAGCCGCGTCAAAAGCCGCTCGACTTCCTCCCTGTCGATCGTTCCGAAGCCCGCCATCGAACCAGGCGCGTTGAAGTCCCCGGAGTTTTCCGACAAACCGACAAAGTCTCTGATTGCAGGATCTGACGACCACGCGCGGCGAAGTGCCGCACGCACCAAATCGCCAGGTACCCCGGCTTCGAGGAAGGCACGGATATCAGATTCGGCGCCGATGGATTCAAGTGTGGGCAGGCTCGCGTCGTCAAATGCCAGTCCAGTTTTGTCCTGTGCGGGAGCAGTTGAAGCTTCGCAGACAATGTCAGAACTACGCTCCGATTTGGAGTGCGTGTTCTTGTCTATATCCGCGTGACGCTTGCGACGCGACCATCGCGCGAGAAATTCCGTGTGATTACTCATCGCCGACCTTTGTTGGGGGCCGTCGCGCCAGCGCTTCCGGATCCGCACGATTGCGTTTGCGCTTCTCGAAGGTCCGCTCGACGTGGTGCTTGGAGATAAACGAGGCAATGGTATCACGCACCGACATGGGCATCGGCACGGCTTCAACAATTCCCTGGCCTGGCTCCGTCAAAGCCTCCCCTTCTGCCGGATCCGCCGTAACGGCGGCAATTTTGTATGGGGGATCGCCTGCCGTTGAGAGCAGCGCGACCCACACTGAGGGCGCGGCCGAGACGAGATTGTCGCGGTAGTTTTCCGTTTCGGTGCGGTATAGCTCTATCTCCGCCGCACCGGCGTAGAAGGTCACCCTTTCTTCTTCGCCTGAAAGCCGCGTCCACGGATCCGCGCCCGGCAGGCCCCCAAGCACGGCGGTCGGGTGCCAGGTAAATTCAGACCATTGCGAATTGGTCTTGCATCGTTCGACGATGACGCCGACGGGAATCCGCACAAGTGGCGCTACTACGTTCACGCGACTGCCTCCAATTGCTCCGTCCAAGCCTGATCAAGAGATACCGCGGCTTCGTGCGCAGCTTCTTCCCGGCGTGACGGGGAAGATGAGAAAGACCGCTTTACGCGCTTGCACCTCTGGCTTTACGCCTGCATCTTCGAAAGTCAACTAGTGGAGTCTCATGACGCTGGAACGGCTCGTTGGGAGGCGGCGGGCATCGGTATTTCGCAGCATCGACCTCGGACGGCAGGCTTAGTCCAGCCAGCCATCTACTACCAGGTATTCGTCGATGCCTAGAAGTCGGCCTGCGGTGCAAGGCGATCGTGTCGCCGCCTCATGTATTCATCGCCGCCGCAGCCTTTTCCATTTCCTCGATTGCGAGAACAGAATGAGCGTACGCCGCTCCTGCTCGCATTTCAGCTGCGACCCAGATCGCCTCCATCAACTCTTCGTGCGAGGCGCCGTTCCGTAACGCCGCTTTCGTATGCCCCTTAATGCAATAAGGGCATTGGGTTACATGTGCCACCGCGACGGCGATGATCTGCTTAACCTTCGCGGGAAGCGCTCCGTCTGCGAAAGCCGCCTGGCTGAAGCTTTGAAAAGCCGCTTCAGTATTGGGTGATAAGTCTCTGCGCTTCTGAGCAAGTCCTTTCGTGTGCGACTTAGATACGATGTCCGGCATTTGTGCTCTCCATTCTGGTGTTGCGCCGCTTGTTGAGACCGTCATTGCGGTGTCACGGGTTTTGCACCCGTGAGATCGCCTTCCGCTCGAACGCTTGCGAGCTGTCAGCCATGCTCAACCTTTATCGATATCCATCCCGACCAGATTGTTGCCGGGGTCGCCGACGCGCGCGCTACTACTTGAAAATGCAACGTCGACAGTCTCCTGTTGCACATGAAGTATATAGGCTGCGCCGGCCCCGGTCGCCGCCGCGCAAATTATCGCTGCAATGAACGCTCTCATGACACCGCCTCCAGAGTTGTTACATTCACAAAGCTAAGACGGGCACGGCGGAAAGCAAGATGGACCGCCTTCCGTTACCGGTTGGGTGCGGCATGATCCGGTTCTATCAATTTAATTGATATCAATTGGCGACTTTTATCGTTTGTGAAAAGTAGCAGGGGTCATACGGTGGATGGTTGTCGAGCTCGGCTTCCGCCTTCGCATATTCGTCTGAAGCCAATATCCAAGCAGGCCCACGACGTATCCAGTTTCGGCTCATAGGCAAGACGTTTGGCCACGCGGTTGCGACGATCGGCGTCGCCGGAGGAATTGATGGGTGATACTGCACCTCATCTGATGATCTGCACCTGCGAGAAAACCATGCAGCTTGACGCGCGGGCGATAGCTCGCGCTTGTTCAGGACGGATTACCCAGGCCAACCAGCTCTGCGGGTTCGACATCGACCGGTTCAAGACGGCGCTCACCGACGGCGCACCCATTACCGTCGCCTGTACCCAGGAAGCCCCCTTGTTTCGACAAGTCGCGGAAGATATTGTCCCCTCCTCAGCCCTCACCTTCGTCAATATTCGAGAAACCGGTGGATGGTCCAAGGATGCGGCCGCGGCTGGCCCAAAGGCCGCAGCGCTGATCGCGGCTGCAGGCGAGGATACGCAGCCGATCGCGCTAGTGACGCTCGAGAGCCGCGGCGTCGCCCTAATCTATGGCCGCGACGAGGTAGCGATCGAGATCGGTCGCCGGCTCGCGGACCGTCTGGACGTCACGGTGCTTCTGACCAAGCCTGAGGATGTAACTCCTCGCCGCTCAAACGAGTTTCCGGTCCTGAAGGGCAGCGTGCGCAACGCTCGTGGGCATCTCGGCCAGTTTGAGCTCACGATCGACGATTTGGCACTTCCTGCGCCTTCGTCGCGCCGCCGGCTGGATTTCGGAGCGCCGCGCAATGGCGCGGTCTCGACCTGCGATATCGTGCTGGATATCAGTGGCGGCCAGCCGCTATTTCCCGCACACCAATTGAGGCCCGGCTATCTACGCGCCGATCCCCGCGACCGCGCCGCAATCGAAGAATTGATCGCGAACGCCGGCCATCTGGTTGGCACGTTCGACAAGCCGCGTTTTATTCAGTTCGACGAATCGCTCTGCGCCCATTCGCGCTCGGGGATCACCGGCTGCACACGCTGTCTTGACCTTTGTCCGACTGGCGCGATCGCGCCGAACGGCAACGCCGTGGCAATCGATCCTGACGTATGTGCAGGCTGTGGCTCCTGCGCCGCGGCCTGCCCGACCGGAGCTGCATCCTATGCGCTGCCGACCGCGGACGTGCTGCTGCGACGGTTGCGCACCCTTTTGCAGACCTATCGCAAGGCTGGCGGTATCGATGCCGTCGTGCTGTTTCATGACGGAGACCACGGCGAACCCTTGATCGACGCGCTGGCGCGCTTCGGCGACGGTCTGCCGGCAAATGTGCTCCCGGTCCGGGTCAACGAAGTTACCCAGGTTGGGCCCGAGGCCATTGCTGCGCTGTTCGCTTACGGCGCAGCAGGCGCCGCGTTGCTGACGCGTGCACGACCCACTAACGATCCTCAGGGTCTCCGGCGGATTGCAGCGACGACGGGAACCATCCTCGCAGCACTCGGCTTCGGCGATGGGCTGGTGCGCGTCATCGACACCGACGACCCCGATCAACTTCATGCCTTGCTGCACGCCGCGCCGCCCGGCGTTGCAACCCAGAGACCCGCAACATTCCTTCCGCGCGGCGCCAAGCGCGGCCTGCTCGAAACCGCTTTTCGCGAATTGCACCTGGCTGCGCCAGCGGGCGTTGATGTCGTGGCACTCGCGCCCGGCGCACCATTCGGCGGCGTGTCGTTGAATGTCGAGAGCTGCACACTCTGTCACTCCTGTGTGAACGCTTGTCCGACCGGTGCACTGTCGGACAATCCAGACCGCGCGATGCTGCGCTTCACTGAAAGCATCTGTGTGCAATGTGGGCTATGCGAACGGACGTGCCCGGAGGACGCCATTACGCTGCAACCGCGGCTCGACTTCAACGCGTGGAATGCGCCGCAGCGGGTATTGAAGCAAGAGGATCCCTTCCATTGCATCGGATGTGGCAAGCCGTTCGGCACGAAAAGCACAATCGAACGCGTGGTCGCCACACTTGAGGAAAAGCACTGGATGTTTACCGGTGCTAATGCCCGGCGGATTGATGTCGTCAAGATGTGTGAAGACTGCCGCGTTGAGGCTGTCGTCAACGAAGGCTTCGATCCTCATGCGGTGCCGCGCCCACCCACTATAACCACCGAGGATTACTTACGCCCGCGTGAGGTGAGCAAAGGCGAACCGATTAGGTAGTCGCAAAGGGCATCAAACGCGCTGCAGCAAGAGGCACGGGCGACCTTGCAGCCAGTCGTCCAAGTCCTAGTAGAAAGATCATCCGTCACGAAGCGGGCCTAATATTCTTCTTTTCACAACATTGGTTTGCCAGCCTTGCGGCACCGGAACTTCAAGCGAAGAATTTCCAATGATGACAAACTCGTCGCCGGGACCTAGGACCATTTGCTTTAGCCAGCAGCTCAAGAAGCCTGTCGACTCACCAACAATTTCGCGCAAAGTTGTTCATATCGTATACCTCGAGGCCGCTTCAACCAAGTCACCCGCGCACCGGCAATTGGCTTCTCGGCCCCGTGCAGGTGGTAGTAAAGACCACCATGCCCGAAATCTGTTTGCAGGAAACTGCAGCGTGCACATTCTAGCGCTCCGGTCTGACCGCTGCGTTGTTCAGGGCATCCAAAGCGGCCGATGAAGTCATGAAGCACCAATCTTCATAGCCGGGGCGGCCGCTCAACCAAGGCACTTCGGAGATTTGATAGGTCGCGGACGCCTCGAGCCCCGCAGGCGGAGCTGCCATAAGATCTTCGTGGAAACCTAGCAGCGCGTTCTCATACTCGGATACACATCGAAGTAGGGTGCGTGCCAAAACAACGTAAGCGAGCATTGTTACCTCGTTGTGAACGGAAGCAAAGAAACTCATATCCGCGATATCAAGGATCAACGAAGAGTCGACCTTCGAGTCCAGGCCCGATTTCAGCGCAGACCTAAACTTGGCTGCCTCAATCCTCGATTGCGCGCCGTACAGCCCGGCGCAGCTGAGGTATAACCTTCTTTTCAAACCATGGTTCTCGTTTCATCCAGATCCCGCTTCGCCAACTTGGATGCGGAAGCGGGAAGAATTTCGGCCCATATTCAGGAAACGTCTTTACCGTCTCCGTCATCGAGCGACCTGATCCCAGATAGCGCTTTTGGGAATATTGGCCGACTAACAGTGTCAACTGAAGATTCGGAAGGTGATCAAGTACGCGCCCGTGCCAGAGGGGAGCGCATTCCGGACGAGGCGGCTTATCACCGCCGTTAGCCGCCCGGCCGGGATAACAAAAACCAATGGGAAGGATCGCAATTTTTCTCTGGTCGTAAAATGTCGATTGGTTCAAATCCATCCAATCCCTTAGGCGATCGCCGCTTGCGTCATTCCACGGGATACCTGTCTCATGGACTTTGCTGCCAGGCGCCTGACTGATGATCAGTAGTCGTGCGCTTCTTGATGCACGCAAAATCGGCCGGGCGCCGTGCGGAAGCTTGGCTTCGCACATCCGACAAGCACTAATCTCGTGCAAGATGCGTGATAAAGACACTCGAAGAGTACTTCAATTTTTCTATTTTGATATGGTGGATCGAGCGAGCACTGCAAGTGGCAAATAGCCGACGCCGGCAAACACTCCGGTTCCAGTCGGATGAGAGATCAGGTGCATCCGCATCGTGGCAACAGTGCTGCTGATCAGCATGGAGGAGACACGAGAACAGTTCTAGCACACTCAATGTACATTCTTGTGCATCGGCAGCAATGCATTGAAGTGTCAATAACTTTCGTTTGTCTAACGTCATCGCAAGATGGATCGTCGTGCATGTCCGCGCGATCGAGGCGAGCGTTGATTAGTCGAAAGTCAGGTCTTTGCCTCTGCGTGGTTGAAGCTGGGTGTTACGGGTCTGCAGGTGGTCGTCGACGACTATGTTCACTCCGATGTCAAATTTGCAGCCGTGATAGCGGTTCGGCTCGTCTGTTTCACGCTTGGCGCCGCAGGCATTCTC
>DATAIA010000515.1:0-5089 GCA_036262895.1 Xanthobacteraceae bacterium | reverse complement strand
CTTGAAAGTTGGCTGCGCGCGCATTTTTCACGAATCGAGGCAGGTGATTATTTCGCGGCTTTGGCATTTGTCCCGCGCGACGAGACCCGTGCCGCAGTGCTGCAAGATCTGCGCTCGACGGTTCGCGATCGCAAGCATGTCGCGACATGCGTCGGGTTTGGCCCGCGCTATTTGCACTCGACAGGGCAGGCCTATAAGGGCGGTCCAAACAAAGGTGTATTCCTGCAGATCACGTGTGATGATCCCATCGACATCGACATTCCGGGACGCAATGCGAGTTTTGGGGTGGTCAAGGCTGCTCAAGCGCGAGGTGATTTCGATGTGCTTGCAGAGCGCGGCCGGCGCGTGTTGCGTGCTCACATTGCTTCCGATCTTGAGGATGGTTTAGCCGCGCTTAAGGCCGCAACCAGACAAGCGTTCGAATAAGTTGGAGATAAGCATGCAGCTTGGGATGGTCGGCCTCGGCCGCATGGGAGCCAATATTGTTCGGCGGTTGATGCAGAACGGGCATCAATGCGTCGTATTCGATCGCGATCCCGATGCAGTCAAACAGCTCGCGAATGAAGGTGCGATTCCGAGTGCGTCGCCAGACGATCTTGTCGCCAAGCTTAAAAAACCAAGCGCCGTTTGGCTCATGCTTCCTGCCGGGGGACCAACCGAAGATGCGGTTACGCAATTCGGGAATATTCTTGCCGCAGGCGATATCCTGATCGATGGCGGCAACACGTTCTATAAGGACGATGTCCGCCGTGCGCAAATGCTGAAAGCGAAACGGATTTCCTATCTTGATGTGGGAACAAGTGGTGGGGTCTGGGGCCTTGAGCGCGGTTACTGCATGATGATTGGCGGCGAAAGCGAGCCAGTTACACGGCTCGATCCGATTTTCGCAGCTCTTGCTCCTGGCCTCGGCAATATTCCCCGGACGCCCGGCCGTGATGGGAAAGACCCGCGACCGGAGCGGGGTTATATGCATTGCGGGCCAAGTGGCGCCGGTCACTTCGTCAAAATGATTCATAACGGTATCGAGTACGGGTTGATGCAGGCCTATGCGGAAGGTTTTTCCATTCTTGCTTCGGCCGAAGCAGCGGCGCGGCCGGAAGACGAGCGTTATGATTTCAATCTCGCCGACATCGCCGAAGTCTGGCGTCGCGGCAGCGTGATCTCTTCATGGTTGCTTGATCTGACTTCAAATGCGCTGGCCGGTGATCCACGGCTTGATGGGTTTGAAGGGCATGTCGAGGATTCAGGAGAAGGCCGGTGGACCATTAATACGGCCATCGAACAAGCCGTGCCGGCAAACGTTCTCAGCGCGGCGCTTTATGCCCGGTTCCGCTCGCGCGAAAAGCGCAGCTTTTCCGACCGGCTGTTGTCGGCAATGCGCAAGGGGTTCGGCGGTCATGTTGAACCCAAAGGCGGTCGCTGATTGGATACTCAAGTGAGCTCAACATTGGCGCACTATGGATGAACGAACGAGCGAAGCGTGGTGTGCAAAACTCGGCGCTGGTGGCGCCAAGCCGGCACCTTCGTGCGCGATCGTTATTTTTGGAATGGGCGGTGATCTCACCCGCCGTTTATTGATCCCGGCGCTCTATAATCTTTCATGTTGGGGATTGTTGCCTGACGGCATTGCCATTGTCGGTGTCGGTCACTCCGATATCGGCATCGATGAGTTATGCACCCAGCTTGAGGCCGGAATTCGAGCCTTCAGCGGAAATGCGGGGTTCAACAGGGCCGCATGGGATCGCATTGCCCGCAATCTCGACTACATCAAAGGTGAATTCGAAGATCCGGCGACGTATCGCGAACTGGCAAAACGTCTTTCCACCAAAACGAAAGATACGGGCGAGAATGTTTTGTTCTATCTCGCCGTTGCGGAGAAATTTTTCGCGCCGGTTGTGCTTCGTCTGGCTGATGTGGGGCTCACCCGCGCGGAACACGGCTGGCGACGCGTTATCGTGGAAAAGCCCTTCGGGCAT
The DNA here is from genome assembly GCA_036262895.1 of Xanthobacteraceae bacterium. Lineage (GTDB taxonomy): Bacteria > Pseudomonadota > Alphaproteobacteria > Rhizobiales > Xanthobacteraceae > AP-16. The sequence goes on along the minus strand of DATAIA010000515.1, from coordinate 3,113 downwards.
GACGTTGCGTCTGCCCGTGCGCTCAATCGGACGCTGCTGAGCGTACTGTCGGAAGATCAGATTTACCGGATCGATCACTTTTTGGGAAAGGAGACCGTCCAAAACATTTTGGTGGTGCGCTTTGCCAATGGGTTTTTTGAACCGATCTGGAATCGCGACCATATCGATCATGTGCAGATTACGGTTGCTGAAACGGTGGGAGTGGAGCAACGCGGTGCTTTCTATGAGCCAACGGGCGCACTGCGTGACATGGTGCCGAACCATCTCTTCCAGTTGCTGTCATTGACTGCGATGGAGCCGCCAATTGCTCTTGATGCCAATGCAGTTCGCAGCAGGAAGCAGGACGTGCTCAAGACAGTGCGGCCTTTCACCGAGGACGATGCTCGTCGTTATGCCGTGCGCGCGCAATACGATGCTGGCGTGAGTGCCGGCAAACCCGTGAAGGGCTATCGCGACGAGGCGCGGGTTAATCCGCATTCGACAACCGAGACTTATTGTGCGCTCTCCGTCCTGATCGACAATTGGCGGTGGGCCGGAGTGCCGTTTTATCTGCGAACCGGCAAACGGCTGACGCGTCGTCAGACGGAGATTGCGATCGCATTTAAGCGGGCGCCTCACCTCGTGTTTGATGATGGCCCAGTCGGCGCAACTACGACAAACTGGCTTGTGCTGCATCTCCAGCCCGACGAAGGAATGTCGCTGCATTTCGATGCCAAGGTCCCGGGACCGGCCGTGCGGCTCGGGAACGTCCACATGGATTTTCTCTACAAGGATTACTTCCATGTAGCCCCCAGCACAGGATATGAAACGCTGGTCTACGACTGCATGATCGGCGATCAAATGCTGTTCCAGGGGGCGGAATCGATAGAAGCCGCGTGGTCCATTGTGCAGCCGATCGCCGATGTCTGGTCTGAGGACAGGGAAAAAGGTCTCGTGCGGTATTCCGCGGGCAGCCCCGGGCCGCTAGAAGCCGATAAATTGCTTGAGAGCGAAGGCCGCCATTGGCGTCCGCTCGACCGGAACGAATGATGAGCGAGATTATAATTCCGCAGTCCGCTGGTGCCAATCGAAAGGCGGTTCTGCCATCGGATGCGTTGGTCCTTGTGGTGATGGGCGTTTCAGGAGCCGGCAAGTCCACAATCGGATCCAAACTTGCAGCGGAGTTGGGATGGCAGTTCCAAGACGGGGATTGGTTTCATCCTCCGGCAAATGTCGAAAAAATGCGTACGGGAACTCCTCTGGCCGATGAGGACCGTTGGCCTTGGTTGAGGGCTATTGCCGCCTGGATCGACAATCGCATCAAATCCGGAGGCCACGGTGTCGTGGCGTGCTCGGCGCTCAAGCGCCGCTATCGGGATGTCCTGATCGGCAATCGGCCGAATGTGCGTTTGGTGTATCTCAAAGGAAGCCCGGAATTGATCGCCGGCCGCTTGGCCTTGCGCAATGAGCACTTCATGCCGTCGAGCTTACTCAAGAGCCAATTTGAGGTATTGGAGGAGCCGGGCTCCGAAGAATGCCCGATTGTTGCCTCAATTGAGCCTCCGCCGGGGGTGGTCATCTCGCAAATTATTTCGGCTCTTGCATTGCCTGGCCGCTTGCCCGGTCAGGAGGTTACCGACCAGAACGCGCAATTGGGTTTGCCTGGCCTTTGAATCGTTTATTCCTTCACTACTGAGTGTGGCGCGCCGGCAACATCGGGCGGAAAAAGCATTGGCCCTTTCTCAACGGTTCGACTGAAGACAGCCCATGTGATGGGCGGTCCTGCATAGACGCCTGCCCGGAAGACTTTGACCGGCCAAGGAAAATTACGTGGGTGCGCTCCGTGCGAGGGCGCCGGCCGGATTGGTGAGCAATTCCTTAACTGACGATTGATGGCAGCTGTGTCCCGCGCGCAACAGCCAGCAGATGATTCGTTTGCTAGCATCTTTTTTAACGGAACGATTATCCGGGCCCGTTAAAGCTTGGGGCAGACGGGAGCCCAAAATTGGTTCCTTAAAGTCGTTATCATTGAGGATCTTGTCATGATGGCGCGAGTGATGAGCGAAGGCCGAGTGCTCGGGCTGGATAGAGTTGATTGGCTTATGCTGTTCGCGGGAACGGCTTTGTCCGGGCTGATAACCCTGTTCATCTAGGCCTTTGCCTCGGAAGCCGCCAAGCACGGCTTTCGTGTTGTCGGCAATAGGCTCATTTTTCAAGTGCGGTTTCCGCGGAATATCTTTCCCTTTTATTTGATCTTTCCGTGACGCGTGGAGCGCTGGGAGCCAGTGCGGCTCTTGGCCCGCCGTCAATTTGCCTTGCTCGACTTTAAGCGAATCTACGCGCATCATCGGATGTGAAGAACCGGATATTCCGAAATGTCGGATCGACGCATTTCCGAACACACGCATGCGGCCTTCGATGTGGACTTGCGGGGCCTTCGGTCGCAATTGACGGAGATGGGAGGGCTCGTCGAAAAGGCGATTGCCGACGCAGTCTCCGCACTTGTCAAACGCGATATTGATTTAGCAAAAGAGGTTGTTGCGCTTGACGCTAAGATCGACTTGCTTCAGCGAGAGATAGAGGAAAAAGCCATCATCATTATCGCGCGGCGCCAACCGATGGCTGTCGACTTGCGCGAAATCATGAGCGTTTTTCATATTACCAGCGATCTGGAACGTATCGGCGACCTTGCCAAAAACATCGCCAAGCGTGTGATGGCGCTGAATGCGGAATTCCCGCCACCCAAGCTGATCCGTGGCGTTGAGCATATGACCGACCTTGTGCTCCAGCAGATGAAGCTTGTTCTCGATTCCTATGTTCGGCGCGATGTCAGCAAGGCGATGGCGGTCTGGCGCGGCGACGAGGAGATCGACGCGGTCTGCACCTCGGTTTTCCGCGAGTTGCTGACCTACATGATGGAAGATCCACGCAATATCACCTTCTGCATCCATCTGATGTTCTGCGCCAAGAACATCGAGCGCATGGGTGATCACGCCACTAACATCGCGGAAACAGTGCACTACATTATCGAAGGACGTCCGATCGCCGATCAGCGTCCGAAAGGCGACACGACCACGATTGCCGCGCTTCGCACGGCAGCCGAGAGATAGCAGGACATGAGCGCGCGCATTCTT